>PLXD01000440.1 GCA_003151295.1 Chitinophagaceae bacterium
GATATGGGCGGGCGGAATACTTGTCCTGGCCCTGGCCGCCACCGGATTTTTATTTATGGCCTTAAAGCAAAAGACCGCGCTCGCCGCCGAAACCGATAGTAGGGTCGGCCAGGCCAAGGAAGGGCCGGTGGTAAGAGGCTTCAAAGCCGGTGTGTCTTTGCCTGCTAAAGGGTTGGTGCTGATCGGGGAAGCCCGGCCTTACCAAAGTATCACCTTATACGCCAAGACCAGCGGATATATGGATAAGATACTGGTCGACAAAGGCGACAATGTAAGACAAGGGCAGCTCCTGGCTACCATCGTTTCCCCCGAAATAGACCAGGCCTATAATGCCGCACTGGCCGACATGCAGAACAAGGAGAAGATCGCTAAACGCGATCAGGCCCTGGTGCAAAAAGAGTACATCTCCACAGAAGACGCTGAAGCCAGCGAAACAGCGGTGAAAAAGGCGCAGGCCCAGGTGGAGTCCCTGAAACAGCAAATGCAGTATAAGAACCTGACAGCCCCTTTTTCCGGTACCGTCACGGCTCGCTACGCTGACGCAGGAGCCCTGGTGCAGAACGCTACTAATTCGCAAACCAGCGCACAACCCGTCGTCACCCCCTCGCAACTCGATCGGATACGCATCTACATCTATGTGGCCCAGAATGACGCCGCCTATCTCCAGATCGGATACCCGGTGATCATCAGCACGACGGACAACCCAGATCTGCAGATCAAAGCCAAAGTCTCACGGATCTCCGGCGAGCTGGATCCCAAGACAAGAATGATGCTTGTAGAGGTCGATCTTTCTAATAATAAGAGGGAGATCATCCCCGGCAGTTACCTGCAGGTGACGCTGCCGCAGCAGGAAAAGAAAAATCTAACCATTCCCTCCGAAGCCCTGGTGATCAGATCCGGGAAATATTTTGTCCCGGTATTGGATAGCCTGAATCAACTGCACTATAGGCCCGTGACCGTCGGGAAAAACGATGGCGCCAATGTAGCCATCCTGAGCGGGGTTCAGAAAGGAGAGATCGTAGGGTTGAACGTAAGCCCGGAACTCCCGGAAAATCAAAAGGTGAAAGTTCAATTATAACCGAATTTAAATCCAAATCAAATCAGAATACGAGTATAAGTATAAGTATAAGTTTAAGCATGAGCATGATGAATATGAATATGAAATCAATCGTTCCTTTTTTGGCAATCATTTCATTGAATACGGGAAGATCCCTGGCAGGCTCAGGAGTTCCCGGAGACAAGATACCAGCCCATTCGGGGAGTATAACCCATTACAGCGATAACAATTATAGCGATAAAGTAAATGCCGGAAGCATACTCAATTTCCGGGGACAAGCCGGTTTGGGGCACGTGACCGATTTGGGGGGGATGGCCGATTCCGGCGCCGTAAAAACGTTGAGCCTGCAGGACTGTCTCGATATGGCCCTGGCAAAGTCGACGACCGTATTAAAAGGGAATAATGATATCGCCATTGCCGGCACGCAGGTATTGGCCGCATATGGTCAATACCTCCCGAATGTTGTGGCGTCCGGCGGCTATAATTATGATAAGGGGAACAACTTTTTCTCTTCGACCGGTATTGATCTGGCGAAGCAGGGCCGCAGTCAATATAATTACCAGCTTACCAGCAGCGTGAATATTTTCACGGGATATTATAATTATTCCAGTTGGAAAGCATCTAAACTCAACCAGCAAATATCCGGCCTTTCGCTTGACAGGGCCAAACAGCAGATCGAGCTGGATATCACCCAATCTTACCTGCAGGTCATCCTGGACAAAAAGATCGTCGACCTGGACAGTAATAACCTGGTCACTTCCCTGAAAAGGGAAGAACAGCTCACCATGCTTACTGGCATAGGCAGAAGGGCCATGACCGACCTTTACCAGCAGCAGGCTCAGACCAGCAGCGACAAGCTATTGCTGATTAATGCGAAAAGCCAGTTACAGAACGATAAAATAATTTTATTCCAGAAGCTGCGCATCGATTCCAGCGAAAACTATGAACTGGCCGATATGAACATCGACGATAATGCCGACGTACTCCGATACGGGAATAGGGATGCGCTTGTGCAGGAAGGCTTGCATGACCGGATCGATCTCCGGACCGCGGAACTGAATGTCCAGTTCAGTGACTGGAACATTAAGAAGTATAAAAGCGGGTACCTGCCCGTCGTAAGCGTATCCGGGGGGCTCTATAACAATGGCGCATGGTTCAATTCGCTGAACGTGAACGGCGTAGATGCATTGCCCCCATCCCAGACTTCCGTATTCAGCCAGCTATACAGGAATTCATACGGACTGCTGGGCGTGAATGCCACCTGGAATATTTTCGATAAATATTATACCCGGTCCAATGTGGCAGCGGCTAAAATCGTCGCTGACAATGCCCGCATCGATAGGGAGGACACCCGGATCAGCATCGTGACCAGTATAAAAATGGCTCATAATGATTATGTGAACGCCGTACAGCAGATGGAGACCGTTGGTAAGGGGCTGATCGCCGCTCAAAAGGCTTACGAAGCGGTCAACGGGAGGTACCGGGAAGGTGCCACCGACTTCATTACCGAGTCCAATTCCCAACAGGTATTACTGCAGGCGCAGCAGAGTAGCATCCAGGCTTCGGTAAATATGATGTTACAGAAAAAGGCCATTGACTTCTTTACCGGCAGCATTTCGAATTAAGCGCGGGATTACTTTACGGCCAGGGAGGCTTCCAGCAATTGGCGAATAAAATCGGAATTCTTAAAGATTCCGTCGGAAACCTGGGTTTTCAGCGTCTTAAGGTCGATTTTACTACCCTGGAAGATCTCATTGAAAAAACGATGGAAGCAGGTGAGGGTCACCTCTCCCGAATCATCCTTTTCGTATTCAAAAAATACGGGTTTGTCTTGATATTGAAAACTAAGTAACATACACAAAATTACCCTTTTATACTGTTAGCAAATTTGCAGACAGTATTATTTTTATCAACAAAATGCATTTATAACAATCCGGAGCTCGGGGAGGGGAAGGTATTCGGTGACGATTGGCGTAAAATTACATTTATATTTGATTCCGAAGATCATAGCAAATAAATGTAAAATAAATGTAATGAATTATAACAACTTCAGGATCTATTTTCAATATATTTTTTTATTCTTATTTGTTTTCCTGCTTTTCCCCAATCATTTCTATAACCTGCCCGAACGGGGGGTGGACGCTTCCTGGAATATTGCCCTTCACCTGGCCTATAAATATCACCTGGAATTCGGAAAAGATTTTATTTTCACGTACGGACCGCTGGGTATACTCAGCGCGCGGCTTCCTGTTGCCATCAGCTTGTATGTCTACCTGTTTTTTGATCTGTACTTCCTGGGTACCGTTTTTTTTATATTGAAAAAGATAATTTGGGAAAATTTCAGCTTCGGCCCTATGATCTTTGTTTTTTTGGCGATCATCACGGCCCAGTATATGCCTCCGGATCAATGGTATTTCTACTTCCTGCTTTTTTTCCTTTTTGAATTCGTTAAAGAGCCTGACAATAAGGCTTTTTTAATACAGGCGGCCCTCTTGTCTATTATAGACTTCTATGTCAAGGTGAGCCTGGGAATGGTAGGGATTACCATTTTTTTGATGACGGTCAGCTATGTGCTGGTCCGAAAAAAATGGAAGACCCGGACTTATTTGCTTGTTTTAGTCTTATATGTCCTGGCATTCTGGGTGAGCTCAAAAATCCTGCATACCGATCTTCAGGGATATATTGTAGCGAGCCTGCACCTGATAAACGATTATAATGATTCCATGTTCCGCCCGCTCCTCACTGAATGGATGATTTTCGGATATTCGGCGATTGTCGTTCTTTGTGCGGTCGTTCTTAGCCTCTTGTATCCCTGGATGCGCCTGTTTCCCAAGTCAACCTTGAATCACCGGAATAAATGNNAATGGTTGGGCAAGCCGGATAAGCTCTTCGTTTATGCAATCGTGGCGTTTAGTGTATTCATTATTTTCAAAAGCGGATTTGTCAGGACCGATAGTCATATAAATATTTTTTTTAAAAATATCAGCCTGCTGACGGGCTTCCTGTTCTTGTACAGGCCGGAGAAAGCGGCAAAGAGGGTGCTGGCAGTCTGTTGCTGGCTGGTGCTGGGCGTTTCCTTCTGGGTGGAAAATAGGATCCCTGATGGCTATGAGCCTTACAAAAGGGTATTGTATTTCTCTTTTTTGTCGGAGAAGATCGACGAGGCCTCCAGTTATATCCGCGAAGTCGGGAATTATAATCACGAACGGGCTGTTTCCGACAGTATAGGAATGGCGAAGAATGAATGGAAGGACCTGATAGGCGATCATTCGGTGGACATCATACCGATGGAGATCTCGAAGATCTATTTTAATGGGTTGCGGTATGATCCCAGGCCCGTGATTCAATCCTATTCGGTATACAATAGTTATCTCGATAGTCTGAACTATCAAAAGTATGTTTCACCGGGTGCACCTGATTACATCCTGTTCTCCGTAAATACGGTGGATGACCGCTTTCCCTTTTTCGACGATTCCAGGACCAAACTCGCTATCCTGGAACATTATTCTGTCGTGGGAGAGATCCGGGGCGATTTACTATTGAAAAAGAGAGCCGGTAGTTCCAATTTGTCGGGACCGGGGCAGGAAGAGAGCCGCATGGTGGCATTGGGGGAGGATATTCCGATTAATCAAATCCCGGGCATTCAATATTCCCGTTTTTTTATCGACTATAGCCTGTCCGGTAAGATCAGGAGATTTTTTTATCAGCCGCCGGCTTTAAAGGTGGTGTTCACGTTTGCGAACGGCGCCACGGAGAGCTTCCGGGCTATCAAATCCATCCTGGCCGATGGGGTGCTCGTGAATAAGTATATTTCGGGTCAGCAGGAATTTCAGCTATTGATGAGTTCCGATGGACGCCTGAATACCAATGTCAGGAGTATCCGGATCGAACCGGCGGAAGGAACGGGCGGATTTGTCAAAAGCATGAGGATGACGAATACCTATTATACGATCAATCCCAAGCCTGCTTCGGAAGAGATCCGGGACAGCCTTGCATTGGCCGCGTTGTTCGACAGGTACAAACCGGATATTTATGATGCCACTCTTTACGAGCCCGATAGTATCCGGGCATGGATGGAGAATTTCGGACCGAATACCCAGTTTATTAAAGCGGAAGGATGGGCTTTCAGGGTCAGGGAGCAAAATGATCATTGCAAGGTAAAAGCGATTTTACGTTCCGGTGACAAAGTCTATGAATTGCCTACAGAAGAGAGTGCAAGGCCGGACCTGGCAGAGGCTTTTAAAAGGACGGATATGGGGAAGGCAGGCTTTTCATCCTGGGTCAGCAGATCTTGGCTGCCACCGGGTGATTACCGGTTAGGAGTTGCCATCGTTGACGCGGATACCCAAAAAAAATACATAGCCTACTCGGGCCAGCATGTTGTGATCGGAGGTGATAAATGACAGGCCGTTTTTTGTTTATTGATTTATTATTGTATTTTTAGTTGCACTTTGAGAAAATTAGCTGTCATATCATTAATTGGATTGTTCCTCTTCAATCTTGCAGGATATCGTTTTCTGTTTTCCCTTCTGCAGCAGGAAGCCACCATGCATTTCGAAGCCAGCCTTGATAAAGGCGAGTATGATATTCATGATCTGGTCACCCTGAGAGTCCCTCTTTCGATGCCCTATCTGTCCGATTGGAAAGGGTTCAGGAGGGTGGACGGCGAAATAAATTTCAATGGTCAGCATTACCGCTACGTCATGCGCAAAGTGGAGAAGGGTCAGTTGGTTTTGTTATGCCTTCCCGATCACAACAGATCGATGCTGGAAAATGGCAGGAATGAATATGCCGCCCACTCGAACGATATAGCTCCTTCTTCCCCTTCCAAAAAAAATGCCGGCTCTTTTAAAAAGAGTAACCTCCCCGGCGAATATGAAGTGGCTTTCCCCGCCTCCGTTAAAAAACCTATTTTCCGCGGAAAGGAAGAGGAGACTGTTTTTCTTCTTTCCTGTTTAACCTATTGCTTCATCTCTTCTCCCGGTGAACCGCCGGAGCCTTCCTGCTGCTGATATTCAGCTCCTCGGTTTTTATTTTTACCGACCTTGATTTTTATTGAGTTTATTTTTTATTGAGTTTATTTCTTTCCGACAGGTGCATAACCATTAGACCGGCATGCATATTCATTCGTTCGGATGGGAGTACCCTGCATTCAATCTTTGATCGGGTTTAAAAGATATTTTATGACTTATATTCAACTGAATAACCAGTTGCCCGGCATTACCGGACTATTGGAGGATCGCCCGGATACCGGTGATCCTATACGCGCACTCACCCAGGTATTGCTCCGGGGAGAAAATACGCTTACGGAGATGGAAAGGGAACTGATTGCCACCCTCGTCTCTTACAGGAACGAGTGCCGCTTTTGTACCCAGGCGCATGCAGCCACTGTAAAGGCTTTGGGGGGCGATGAGGAACTCCTGGAAAAGGTATTTCGGGATATTGAGGAGGCGCCGGTGAGCGATAAGATGAAAGCCCTCCTGCAGATCGCGGGGAAGGTACAAAAACTGGGTAAAGAAGTGACTGCGGAAGATATCCGACGGGCCAGGCAACAGGGGGCGACAGATCATGAAATACACGATACCGTGCTGATCGCCGCCTTGTTCTGTTTGTATAATCGCTATGTCGACGGACTGGGCACTTACTGTCCCGAAGATCCTGCTTATTATGAGAAGCTGGCTTCCAGGTTGGTGACAGTCGGTTACATGCGGCCGAGGCAGGGCCTTCTCGCTTCCGGCGAGGCAAGCTTCACATGAGATTTTCTTCAGCATTCAAAAAAGCATCAAAAAGATGTCAAAAAGCCAACTCACTTTATTATTCGTTCTCTGTTTTTTGAGCAGCCTGTTCGGCGGAACGGTGTCGACCCTGATGTCCGTCTATCTTCCCGTGGCTGTCAGGGATCTGCTGGCGGCCGACCAATCGGCAGGGCTCGACAATATCAGCGCTTATATCAGCTCGGTCTTTATTTACGGCTGGATGGCAGGGGGGATCGTTTGGGGTATTTTAGGCGACCGGATCGGAAGAAAGCGTTCCTTTATTTATTCCACCCTTTTTTATGGCTTGTTTACTCTTGCCACCGCTTTTGCCAAAGCCTGGATATGGGTCATGGTCTGTCGCTTCCTTACGGGATTTGGAGTAGGGCGCGTGTTGGTGACCACGACCATCCTGGTATCCGAGGCCTTCCATGACAAGCGCAGGGCAGTGGCTCTGGGTGTACTTTCCGTTTCCATACCGATCGGGATCTTTTCTGCCGGGCTGATTAATTATTTTATCGCGTCGTGGCGATATGGTTTTTCCATCGGTATCCTGCCGTTACTCGTAGCCATTGCCGCTTTCAGATTTATCAGGGATCCGGCTCCGTTGTCCTCTGCGACGGCCGATGGGGGGGCGACAGGATCGGCAACAGGGACCGAAACCGGAATTGAAGCCGAAGCCAGGACCGGAACCGGGACAGGAGCGGGTTCTCTCAGACCGGGGTTATTTGCGCTGGCAATCCGGAAAAATTTGATAGCCGGCTCTGTGATATTCGGTGCGGCGCTCATCGGCTTATGGGCCACATTTTCCTGGCTGCCGTCCTGGATACAAAGTTTGCTGATCCATTCGGGTGGTCAGAAGGAGAGGGGGATTGCCATGATGCTGATGGGAACAGGGGGATTGCTGGGCGGCTTTGCCTCCGGGTGGATCGTCAACTGGATTGGCGTTCGCAGAACCATGATCGCCTGTTTCATCGCCTGCTTTGTGCTGTCATTTACCCTCTTCAAGCTGACGACGGTCCTTTCCCCCGGCGTATACGGGCAGATCGCCATCCTGGCGTTTTTCTTCGGGATCAGCCAGGGCGCGTTATCGGTATTTATCCCGCAGTTGTTCCCGCAAAGCATCAGCGCTTCTGCGACAGGATTCTGTTTTAACATCGGGAGATTGTTTACCGCTACGATCGTGTTCTTCATCGGTTCATTGGTGAACCTGTTGGGAGGATATGGCAATGCGGTGTTCACCTTCTCTTTCGTATTCCTGTTCGGATTACTGGCGACCTGGTAATTCGGTCAGGAAAATTATTCAATAACCCTCAAAAAAGCGTGATATGGCGCATATTCAAGCTGCGGAAGGTATTCCCGGCATCATTGCCGCCACCTTCTCAATGTTCAACCGCTACGTGGATGACCTGGCAAGCTTTACGCCGGACGACCCCTCAGCATATGCAGCCGTGGGAAAACGCATGGCGGAGAACGGGTATGTAATGCCGGTAAAACAAAGCTGATCGCCGGAAACGGAAAACCGATCTCCGGCGAAGATGAATGATCGCTGGAGATGATGAATTTATACAAGCAATCCTTATTTACAAATAACCAAAACACCCNNCACCCTCATGGCTCACATCGATTTACAAAATGATCTTCCGGGCATTCGCGGCCCGATGGCTTTTAGTCCCGCCACTGCAAAGCCTTTAAACGAGTTGGCAGAAGCGCTGTTGCGGGATGATGACAATACACTGACTCGCGGAGAAAGGGAATTGATCGGTACGTATGTGTCTTCCCTGAACGACTGTTTCTTTTGCCAGAATATACATGGCGCCCTGGCCGGCCACTACCTGCAAGCTGATATTGCATTTATCGACGCTGTTAAGAAAGACTATGCCTCGACGCCGATTTCCGACAGGCTAAAGGCCCTGCTGGCCATAGCCGCCGCTGTTCAAAAAGGCGGCAAGTCCGTTTCGGAAGAAGCGATCGCCCATGCCCTTTCCTTAGGTGCGACCGATAAGGAGATCCATGACACCGTGCTGATCGCCGCAGCTTTCGGCATGTATAACCGCTATGTGGATGGCCTGGCCACCTGGGCCCCGCAGGACAGGCAGTTCTACGTGGATCGTGCCCCCAGACGGGCCGAAGAGGGATATATCGATTATGACCTGTACAACAATGCCGTTTCCTGATTTTTTGGACTTCCTGATCTTCAGACATCCTGAACAAGGGATTTATGATTCATCCTTTTTATCATTCATTAGACTTTCATGATCTATAAAAATTTCATAACCCGTAAAACACTGACATATGCCTCACATAGAAGTAAATAAAGACTTGCCGGGTATCCGGTCATTGATGGCTTTTTCCCCGAAGACGGCGGAGCCCATGGGAGCCCTGGCCGAAGCCTTATTGCGTAGTTCGGACGGGCTTACACCCGCAGAAAGGGAATTGATAGCCACTCATGTCTCCTATCTCAACGATTGCTTCTATTGCCATAACTCTCATGGAGAAATAGCCTGTTATTACCTCGACGGCGACCGGGAACTGGTAGATCAGGTTAGAAAGGATTATACCTCGGCGCCTGTATCTGCAAAG
>PLXD01000208.1:0-5989 GCA_003151295.1 Chitinophagaceae bacterium
AAAAGCGCCGTTGTGATGGAAGTCATCGCCCTGGAACCAGTCAGTCACCGGGGCTTGGGGGCTTACCGCCTTAAGGGCAGGATGACCGCTGGCTGCCGCCATGGTCGAATAGAAGCCGGGATAGGAAATGCCGAGTACGCCTACCCGGCCGTTATTATGGGGCAGGTTTTTTACCATCCAGTCGATGGCATCATAGGTGTCGCTGGCCTCATCGATATCGCTACTGGATTTCTTGTCTTTTACAAAGGGACGCACATCCACGAATTGCCCTTCGCTCATCCAGCGTCCGCGCACGTCCTGGGTGACCAGGATATAACCCTCCCGGAGATAATACCGGTAGTAGCGGTCCCAGAAGTTCCGCCATTTATCTTCTCCGTAGGGAGCGCAGGAATAGGGTGTCCTTGTGAGCAGGATGGGATGCTGTTCGGTGGTATCCTTGGGGAGGTAGATGGAGGTGAAAAGCTTCACGCCGTCACGCATGGTGATAGAACGTTCTATCTTGTAGTAGTTATCGCGGATCCAGGAACTGTCCTGGCTGTTGCTTTGACCTTGTCCTTGCCCTGTAAGGCATGCAGCTGAAAAAGCGAACAGGAAAAAGAGGTGCTTTAAGAGGGAAGTCATTTGCTTTGGCATGGCAATAGTCGTATATGATAAATCTTTCGTATTGCGAATCTATTGAAATCCTTAATTTCGGCTCAATATAATTTCCCAGCATGTTCAATCGTCGTAAATTCCTGCAATCTTCTGTATTCAGTTCTCTAAGTATGGCTTTCGGTAAAAAGGTATTGGCCGGTGATCCCGGCGCCGGTCACCTGGTTACCGGGAACCCTATTGTGATCTCCACCTGGGACGAAGGGCTTGCTGCTAATAAAGGGGCCTGGGAGATACTCGGTTATAACGGGAGGGCCCTGGATGCCGTAGAGGCCGGCGTGAGGGTGACGGAGGCTTCCCTAAACTGTTGTGTAGGACTGGGAGCCAATCCCGACCGGGATGGTATTGTCACGCTTGACGCCTGTATCATGGATGAGTTTGCCAATTGCGGCAGCGTGGCTTTTCTGGAACGTATCAAACATCCGATATCCGTGGCCAGGAGGGTGATGGAGAAGACTCCCCACGTCATGCTGGTGGGTGTGGGCGCCCAGGAATTCGCCCTATCGGAAGGCTTTCCCCTGGAAAAGCAGAAGCTCTCGGAGGATGCGCAAAGGACCTATGAGCAATGGCTGAAGAAATCGGAGTACAAGCCGGTCATTAATATAGAGAATTCGAAAGCCGGACACGGCCCTTTCGCGCCCGCTCAATTCGACAACGGGCAGTGGAATCATGATACGATCGGCATGGTAGCGATGGATGCAATGGGCAATCTCAGCGGCAGCTGCACCACCAGCGGCATGGGTTTTAAGATGAGGGGCCGGGTGGGCGATTCTCCCATTATCGGGGCCGGGCTGTTCGTAGACAATGAAGTAGGTGCGGCTACTGCGACGGGCCAGGGGGAAGACGTGATCCGCATCTGCGGTACGCATGCAGTAGTGGAGCTGATGAGACAGGGCCACAGCCCGGAGCAGGCCTGTAAGAAAGCCGTGGAAAGGATCATCAAGGTGAAAGGAGAGAAAGCCAAGGGCATACAGGTAGGCTTCTTAGCCCTGAATAAGCGGGGAGAGGTCGGCGCCTTTGCCATTCAGAAAGGGTTTAGCTATGCCCTGAAGAGTAATACCGAAGAAAAAATGGTTCAGGTCGGAAGCTGGTATTAAGATGGATATATTTTAGGATATATTTTAGTGGAAGTTTAAAATTGATACAATGGCCTACCTGCTGGAAATTTGTTCGTTCAACCTTCAATCGGCGATGATTGCGCAGGAAGCAGGCGCATACCGGGTTGAGCTTTGCGCCGATCCGGGCGACGGAGGGACTACCCCCAGTGCCGGCATCATCCGCGTGGCCCGTGAAAAGCTGCATATTCAGCTATATCCGATCATCCGTCCGCGGGGGGGAGATTTTTTATATTCTGCCGAAGAGATCGATAGCATGATCAAAGATATCGCCTATTGTAAGGAGGCAGGCTGCGATGGGGTAGTGATCGGCTTGTTGAACCAGGATGGGAGCGTCGATAAGAAGAGAACGGCAAAGCTGGTGGAATTGGCCTATCCCCTGGGGGTGACCTTTCACCGGGCCTTTGACCGCGCTGCGAATCCTTTTGAAGCATTGGAAAGCATCATCGAAACAGGCTGTGAACGGATCCTTACTTCCGGCCAGCGGCCAACTGCGATGGAGGGGGCCGGTCTGATCAATGAACTCATCCGGCAGGCGGACGAAAGGATCGTCATCATGCCGGGATCGGGTATCCGATCCTCCAATATCCTCCAATTGGCCGAACGAACGGAGGCCGTGGAATTTCATACTTCGGCTCGCAGGCTGGTAGAAAGCGGGATGCAGTATGTCAACGGGTCGATGTTCGAATCCCTGACTTCGGTGATCGCCGACCGGCAGGACATTGACGGGATGCTGGAGAAGTTAAAGACGATCGAACCACACTCATACTAATCGATCTTCGAGATCTTCAGCATATTGGTGGGTAGGTGATGCTGGATGGGTAAGCTTCCGGTATTTACCACCACATCGCCTTTCTTGATGAATCCTCTTTCCTTAAGGATCTCCTGCTGGTCCAGGATGATATCGTCCATACTTTCTTCTTCCGCATAATGGAAGGCCCTTACTCCCCAACTCAGGCTGAGCTGGTTGATCAGGCTTTTCTCTTTGGAGAAGATATATAGCGGGGATTTGGGCCGGTAGCTGGATAGGGTAAAGGCGGTATACCCGCTTTGCGTCATCCCGATCAACGCATCGGCATTGGAATCCTTGGCAAGCCGGCAGGCATTGTAGCAGATAGCGTCGCTCAGGAAGGAAGGGGAATGGGGCTGGGGTTTCAGGTCCTCCTCACGGTTATATCGGTATTCGGTCCTTTCTACTTCCAGGATGATCTTGCGCATGGTCTCTACGACCAGGGCAGGATGCTGACCGGTGGCCGTTTCGGCGCTAAGCATCACGGCATCGGCGCCTTCCAGCACGGCATTGGCCACATCCGTGATCTCGCTGCGGTTGGGCTTTACCCTGTCTATCATACTCTCCATCATCTGTGTGGCGACGATGACGGGTTTGCCCCGGTGGATGGATTTGCGGATGATATCCCTTTGGGCCATCGGGACTTTCTCTATAGGCAGTTCCACCCCGAGGTCTCCCCTGGCTACCATGACACCGTCCGATACATTGACGATATTGCGAAGGTCTTCCAGGGCCGAAGGCATTTCTATTTTAGCGATCACCTTGGAGGAACTCTCTTTTTTCGCCAATCTGCGTTTGAGATCTACGATATCATCGGCCTTACGCACAAAAGATAGCGCCACCCAATCGAGCTTTTGCTCGATGATGAACTCGAGGTCTATGATATCTTTCTCCGTCATGGAGGGAAGGGATATTTTGGTATCTGGCAGGTTGACACCTTTTTTGGGCAACAGTACGCCGCCATAAGTCACAGCTACTTTGACATCGCCATCGGGGGTGATATCGACGACAACGACTTCGAGCTTGCCATCATCGATGAGGATCTTGTTACCCTTTTGCACGTCCAGGTGGAGATTCGGGTAGGAGACATAGATCTTCTCCTTGGTACCTATTACTTTCTCTTTGGAAGTGAAGGTGAGGATATCGCCCGGGGCGATGGTGAGGGCACCGTCTTTTATATCGCCCACCCTCAGTTTAGGACCCTGCAGGTCTCCGAGTATAGAGATATTATAAGGTTGGGTAATATTGATCTTTCGTATGTGTTCGATGATCTTTGCCTTGTCCTCATGCGTACCATGAGAGAAATTCAGCCGGAAGACATTGACCCCGGCTTTTACCAGTTCGAGCAATTTCTCATAGGTATCACAGGCCGGTCCTACGGTAGCAACAATTTTCGTCCTGTGAAAAGTATGCTGAAACCCTGCTTCCTTATCCATTTGCTGGTACAGGTATTTTGAAAGATTCTTTGACATGAATGAGTTGTTTTATTTAAAAAGAGTTGATTCTTTAGACGCTAATTAACGCCAATTTTTAGACGCCAGTATCTTCTTTAAGATGCCAGTATCTTCACGATCTTAATCCAGTCTTCGCTGATCTTTTGTTTGGCTTTTACGGCTTTTTCAAGCGGGGTATAATGCATTTTATTGTTTACGATTCCTACCATCACGTTATGCCGGCCTTCGAGCAGGCATTCCACGGCCGAATAGCCCATGCGACTGGCGAGCAGGCGGTCCATACAGCTTGGTGCGCCCCCGCGTTGGATATGACCCAGTACACATACCCTGGTATCTGTCATTGGCAGACGCTCTTTGACGGTCTTCGCCACCATATCGGCGCCTCCGTAATTGTCTCCTTCGGCGACCACGACCAGGTTCACCAGCTTTTTCCTCCGCTCTTTCTCAAGGAGGGAGGCTATCAGTTCTTCTATATCCGTCTTTCGTTCGGGTATGAGGATATTCTCGGCGCCCGTGGCGATACCGCTGTGGAGAGCGATATAGCCCGCATCGCGTCCCATTACTTCGATAATAAAGAGGCGATCGTGCGCATCGGCCGTATCGCGAATCTTGTCGATGGCTTCGACGGCTGTATTGACAGCCGTGTCGAAGCCGATGGTGAAATCCGTACCCGAGATATCCTTATCGATCGTACCGGGTAAACCGATACAGGGAATGTCAAATTCTTCGCTCAATTTATGGGCGCCCCGGAAAGAGCCGTCTCCCCCGATAATGACCACCCCGTTGATCCCCAGTTTTTTCAGGTTGGAATATGCCTTTTTCCTGCCTTCATGCTCAAAAAATTCTTTGCAGCGTGACGTCTTCAGAATAGTCCCCCCCCTTTGTATGATATTGGCGACACTGCGGGAATGCATGGGAACGATATCATTCTCAATCATGCCACTGTAACCGCGCATGATGCCGAACACTTCCAATCCATAATAAATACCGGTACGAACAACAGCACGGATGGCAGCATTCATGCCCGGCGCATCGCCGCCGGATGTGAGCACGCCTATTTTAGTGACTTTATTTTCCATCTAAAATACAGTTCTATGGGTTCTTGTTTAAAAATTTTTTAATCAATTCCAAGAATCATTGAAAAATTTCTATCTTAACAATTAGCTAGCCCCAAAAATAAGGATTTGATTTGAATCGGCAACGGAGAAGGTGAAACCTATTGGTTAATTCGTAGGGGTGGCTTCGGTGAATGCTGCTTAATTTTGAAGCCTATAAACGTTTATGGATAAAATAATGATCACAGGAGCCAACGGTTTGTTGGGACAGCACCTGGTAAAGCAATTGAAGAGGGAGGGCTATAGGGTCATTGCTACAGGCAAAGGAGAAGATCGTTTGCCTATGCTGGAAGGGCCGGGAATGGTTCGCTATTTTCCGCTGGATATAACCGATGAAGCCGCCGTGGAAGCGATTATGAGTCGGGAAAGGCCTGATGTGGTGGTGCATGCCGCGGCCATCACGCAGGTGGATGAGTGCGAACTGAACCAGGACAGGTGTTTTTCGGTCAATGTGGAAGGCACGGCCAATATAATAGTCTGTGCCGAAAAGTTTGCAGGCCGGCTGGTGTATATATCGACGGATTTTGTGTTCGATGGTGAAAAAGGAAACTATGCGGAAGAAGACGCTTTAAACCCGATCAGTTGGTATGGCTTCACTAAAGTGCAGGCGGAAAGCACGGTAGAGACCTGTGAAATCCCCTGGGCCATCGTGAGGACCTGTCTCGTGTACGGAAATGTGTTGCAGGGTACCCGTAGCAATATCATCTCCTGGGTGAAGGAAAAGCTGGAAAAAAAGGAAAAGATCAGGGTCGTCAGCGACCAGGTACGCACACCGACCTATGTTACCGACCTGGCCAGGGGGATCCGGCTCATCATCGAAAAAAAGGCGCAGGGGATCTTTCATATCTCCGGCAAAGACCTACC
>PLXD01000208.1:6005-18320 GCA_003151295.1 Chitinophagaceae bacterium
TGGGTATTCACGCAGTTCAATAAACGATGCGGATCGGACTTGGAGCCGCCGCATTTATTGAATGGGGATGCTTCCGGGACGCGCTCGCTATTTTAAGGGCAAATGAACTTCCGCCATCATGCACCGGGCGCTGCCGCCTCCATTGGTCTCGATGGTATCCAGGGGAGAATGGAGGATGCGGTTGAATGATTCCAGTTTTTTTCGCTGGTCCGGGTTCAGGGAACGGTAGGCCTGCGTGGACATGACGAGCAGTTTTTCTCCCTCATCATTATGCACCTGCAACATATTTCCCGCAAAATGATTCATTTGATCCGGGCTGATGGCGACGATCTCTTTACCGGAAGCTTCGATGGTAGTGGTGAGCGCCATCCTTTCCTGCGGGACGGGCAATGAATCCAGGCAGATCACGATATAGCTGTCAGCAACGCACATCATGACATTTGTATGATAGATGTCCTGCCCTTTTGCGTCGGTCGACCGGAAGACGACAGGTCGATATCCCATTTTTTCACAGAAATCCGCCAATACTTTTTCGTCGGTGCGGGGGGAAAGGCAGGCATAGGCTATTTTGTTATCCCTGTCGAGCACCATGCTGCCGGNNTGCTTGCGTTCCAGCCTGCGGTTATTGGCGTACATGGGATACAGGCAGACCGTCCCGTCCTCATGGAACGATACCCAGTTATTGGGAAAGATGGAATCGGGGGTATAGGGTTCGGGGGTATCTTCTACAACCGTAACGTCTACCCCATTATCGCGTAGTACCGCCGCAAAGCCATTGAATTCCGATAAGGCTTTCTGCGGAGTTTGCTCGTCACTTGCTGCCACCTGGAAGGCATTGTTAACAGCGGTTTCCGCGTTGAAGCTGAAATTCACCGGGCGTATCATGAGCAGGTGTGAGGTGGTCTGCATGGTTGATGGTTTAGTGATATAATTGGCTGTAAGATGCATTTTACTCGTGCATCAGCAAATTTTGCGAAAAAACCTTCGAAACGGTAGTTTGTACACCTTCTCCTACGCCGACAACAGATATATCTATATAGCTCCGGGAAGGGAGGCAATATACATACAGAACAGTTGGCTGAGCTGGTAAAAGTTAAATCTCATCTCTGAGCAATGGCATGCTCATGCAATGAAATCCTCCGCGGGCACGGGATAGTTCAGCAGACGGCATCAGGATGAGGGTATTTTCGATCTCGTCGGGATCTATACGACCATTTTCCAGTTCTTCTACCAGTTCATGGGCATGGATGACCGCGAACCCGTTTTCTTTAAAGGCCTCCATGGTCTTGTCATTGCGATCGTAACCCAGCACTACTCCCTCTTTGAGGGCAAGGAGGTTGCAGGAGTCCGTCCATTGCTCACGGGCGTCGAAAGGAAATTCATTATTGCCGGAATAAATAAAGCCGACTTTTTCGCTGCAGTTAAGGTCGTTCGTGCTGATATCGGTCAGCAGATCCTCCAGGTTATCGAAATACTCCGGTTTTTCGATGTCCTTTTTCCGGAACTGGATGATCTTTAACTTGTCCTCTTTCTTGTTCCCCTCCAGGATACGCTGCACGGCATCTGCATCTTCATGTTTGATGGACTTTTTTGAAAAGACGCCCAGCATGACCCATACGTTCCGTTTCACCTGTGTAAAGACCGTATCGATATGCATATAATCCCTTTTTTTCGGGATCTTGACGATGGTGATCTTCTTCACGACATTTTTTTCAAACAGCACTTTGATCACCTGGTGGGCAGCTTCCATAGAAGTCCGCTCACTGACCCCTACCAGTAAATGATCTTTGCTGACGACCATCACATCGCCGCCCTCGAGGGTCACTTTTTTATCATCCCCATCCCGGGGAAGGAGGAAATGATGGAAAGTATCCGGCAGTTCGATGATATTTTGCTGGTATTCCACGAATAAGGGATGGTTGAAGAAAATGTATTTGGCCAGCAGGGCTTCCCGGGTGCGGGCTTTCTTCGCCGGTTTGTTGAGCAGGATGAAGTTATTAATGACGATGCCGATATCCCTCGTGAAAATAAAATTAGGTATGGGTGCGAACAGCATTTTATCGTCGTTGAGTGTACCGCTGATAAAAGTCTTCGCCAGTTGGACAGCCGGCAGCTTCTGCAGTTCTTTCTGTGTCTCGTAGGAGCACGCTTCAATAGCACAGACGGAAGCTACCAGCTTGAGCTTGATCTCGTGGTCCGATAGTATATCGGCCAGCAGCCATTGCAATTCCACCACGCTATCAGAGCGGAAGAATTGTTCGTCCCCTGGTTTATAAAACTTCCGGTTGTTTTCTTCCGCGTCGATGGCTGCGAGCTTCCCCCTGATCTTTTCAGGGTCCAGGAAGTATAAAAGGATCTTGGTGTAGAAATCATATTCTTTCTTCCGGATCGTGTCGAGATGTACGATGTCCTCGAACAACCAGTCCTGTGCCTTGGACGGTACGACCTTCCCCAATCCACTGTCCGGACTATGAACGAGCAAGCGGCGCAAACGACCTATTTCCGAAGATACTTTTACAGACTTAGACATTCCGCAAAAATACATATTTGGCCTAACGAGAGGAAATTAATGAAATCTGTTTATTTTCTCCTGAAAATCTTATAATTACCGTAGGTTTGGAAAAAATACCCGATGCAAAAAATTACCAATGACACGATTGATTATGTCAATGCCCGTATACAGGATATGGAAGAGACACAGGTCGGGAATATATGGGATGAATTTGCTCGGGAACAGCCGGCCCTGGTGGGTTATGTATTAGGCGAGAGCAGTGAACTGGAAGATCCGGATGCGCGTGAAGATATTGCCTACATCCTGACCATTATCCTCTTGTCTTTCCGGGAAGTGCAAAGCGATATCCCTGCCGTAACCGAAGAGGAATTCGAAGTGGCTTTCAATACCGAGTTCGATAAGATGGAAGCCGTATTCCAGGAAGGGTTCGATGAGACCGAGGCGATGAATATGTTAGAGACCTTTAGCCAGCCCGACTTGTTGCAATTTGCGGCAGCCATCATCTATGGTGAAGGAGGAGAGGAGTCGGAGAGTAATTTCACGGAAGAGGAGGCGGGCCTGTTCATTGTGATCTTCCGTACGATCATAGAACTGCTAAACGCAAATGGCGATTCTTAGCCTGCGAAAAATACGAACAGTTGTTAGTTTTTCCCCGATTTCTGCTATTTTTGCCGCACTAAACAAATGGTTGTTATGCAATTCCAGTTATCTGAAGAACACCTGATGATCCAAAAAGCTGCCCGGGATTTTGCACGGAACGAATGCCTTCCGGGCGGCATCGAAAGGGATGAAGCGCAGAAATTCCCGAAAGAGCAGATACTGAAGTTGGCGGAGCTGGGATTCATGGGCATGATGGTGGATACCCGTTACGGAGGCTCCGGAATGGATACCATCAGCTATGTATTGGCTATGGAGGAATTGAGTAAGATAGATGCCAGCGTGAGCGTTTGCGTGAGCGTAAACAATAGCCTGGTGTGCTGGGGGCTGGAGAAGTTCGGAACGGAAGAGCAGAAGCAAAAATATCTCACTCCCCTTGCCCAGGGGCGTAAGGATGGAGAACTTTATATCGGTGCCTTCCTGCTGAGCGAGCCGGAAGCCGGCAGCGATGCTACTTCCCAACGGACGACCGCCGAAGACAAAGGGGACCACTATGTATTGAACGGTACGAAGAATTGGATCACTAACGGTAATTCCGCCTCCGTCTACCTGGTCATGGCCCAGACCGATGCTTCGAAAGGCAGTCATGGCATCAATACTTTTATCGTAGAAAAAAGCACGCGGGGAGTAGTTGTCGGCGCCAAAGAGAATAAGCTGGGAATTCGGGGCAGCGATACCCACAGTATTCTTTTCAATGAGGTGAAAGTGCCTAAAGAAAATCGTATCGGAGCGGATGGGGCCGGTTTCGGCTTTGCGATGAAGACACTTTCCGGGGGACGTATCGGCATCGCCGCACAGGCCCTGGGCATTGCCGGTGGTGCCTATGAACTCGCACTGAAATATTCCAAAGAGAGAATGACTTTCGGCAAGGAGATCATGCATCACCAGGCCATCCAGTTCAAACTGGCGGACATGGCTACTCGCATTGAAGCGTCGCGTCTTCTATGCATGCGGGCGGCCTGGGAAAAAGATAATTACCTGGATTATACTCTAAGCTCATCTATGGCAAAGGTCTTTGCCTCCGAAACGGCCATGTGGACGGCAACAGAAGCGGTCCAGATACACGGTGGATACGGCTATGTCAAGGAATACCATGTGGAACGGCTGATGCGGGATGCTAAGATCACCCAGATCTATGAAGGGACCAGCGAAATGCAAAGGATCGTGATCAGCCGTTCGATTTTGAAATAAGGGGCCTTTTTGAAATAAAAGGAGCCATCAGCCATCTGCCATCAACCATCAGCCAGACCGACAGGTCCAGGCAGCGGGGCTCGAAATCAGGCGCCCGGCTTGTTTCTTTCTTTCCCGAATGTATAAGTGAAATTGATCTTCAATACCCTTGTGATCGGTTTGTTGATGACGTCCTGGAAGAAAAGATTTTCCGAGTAGGTCTGCACCCGCTCCCTTTCCGTATTTAAAATATCCGATACGCTGATGACCAGGGTAGCCGCCTTGTTTTTCAGGAGGTCTTTTTTAACGGCAACGTCCATACCGCCGGAAGACAAGGTCTTTCCTTGTGCCATCACCTGGGGAGCGGAATAGTTGCCGGTAAGCTGGAAGGTAAAGATATCCGAGACTTTCATATCCGAGTTCAGTTTGGCGAACCAGCTGAATCCCGAATTGGAAAGGCCGTTTGTCAGATTATCCGCGTTGATGGAAGTCTGGTAGAGATTGAGGTTGGTGGTAGTTCCCGACCATTTCATCACAGGGATCTTCACCACCATTTCCGCTCCATAGGTATTGCTGCTGTTGGCATTCATATAAGTGCCGAGCAGCGTGTCCGGGGAGATCGGGATCGAATAATTCGTGATGGCATTCAGTGTGTTCTTTGCGAACAGGGTAGTGGTCACCCCGGTATTATTGAATAAAGTATTATAGGAGAGTTCGACCAGGTTTGTATTCTCAGCCCGCAGGTTGGGATTGCCCTGCTGGGGATTCTGGGGATTGGAATAGTCCGTCTTGGGAGAGATCTGTCCGAAATCCGGCCGGTTGACCCGCCGGGAATAGTTCAGGTGCAGTTCCGTATTGCTACCCAGTTTCTCAGTCAGGAACAAGCTGGGATAAAGGCCTGTGTTATGAAAAGCGAAATTCAGGCTGGTATCGAGCATGACGCCTTTGTAATCGTACTCCTCAAACCGGAGGCCGGCCATATAGCTGAAATTCCCGATCCGGTCGCTGTAACTGCCGTAGGCGGCGTAGGTGTTGTCGGAATACCTGTAATTGTAGGAGGCCACCAGGTCCCGGAGATAGCTCTGTGAGCTGCTGTCGTAATCACCAATTAGGTTGAAGCTGTGATCCTGGTGAAGGGTAGCCTTGATACCGGCTTCCAGTTTCGCCTTCCCATCCCGCAATGGATCGATATAATCGGACTGCAAGGTGACGGTTTGCGCACGGACTAAGGCATCATAATTTTGCAGGTAGGGGCCGTTTTCCGCCATACCGCTTTTGTCCAAGTACTGCATGTTGTAGGTTCCCTTAGTGGGTCCATAATAGGCTTCGAGGGCAGCGCTACCCGTCAGTTTCTCTCCCGGTTTTTTGAACTCGTGCGAATAGTTCAGGGTCGCATGGGAAAAAGTGAAGCTACGCCCATCGTAGGTCTTTCTGAAACTGCTGGAATCGATAGTGCCTGCCGGATCCAGGTAATCTGTCCGCTGGTTGGTTGTAGTAGGGTGGGAACCGATCCCGATATCCCCGGACAGGCTGAAGGTATTATGACTGTCCACGAAGAACTCTGCTCCCATCCGGAACTTCTGAAAGGGTCCTTTTGTCTCGTTCTCTCCATGTTGGACCAGGGAGGTATGGTTGGCCAGATCGCTCTGGGTGGTTGTCGTAGTCCCAGCATTGCGGTGGTGATGGGCCATATAATTGAGCGTAAAATTCCAACGCTTCTTGTAAATATTGAGGTTCATGAACCCATAGGTCTCTCCCAGGCTATTCCATACCCCGGTGATAGACCCGTTAACGCCTGGTTTACGGTTCTTTTTCATGACGATGTTAACAATGCCGTTATTACCCTGGGCATCATATCGGGCCGATGGATTCGGCATGACCTCGATGCTCTGGATCTGATCGGCCGGGATCTGGTCGAGGCTTAGGGTCGTCCGCTTTCCATCCAGCAGAATGACAGGAGCGCCATTGCGCAAGCTGATATTGCCGGAGGCGCTGACGTTGAGGGTAGGCACCTGCCGGAGCGCGTCGACAGCCGTTCCGCCCTTACTGGCAAGGCTCTTATCCACGTTGAAGACTTTTTTATCGATCTCTGTCTTAAAAGCGCTTTTTTCCGCAGATATCACTACCGTTTGCAATTGGGAAGCGTCCGGGATCAGGGTAATGGTGCCCAGGTTCAAGGGCATTTTGCGAACTGCCGGTATAGTCTTAAAATAGGACTGGTAGCCGACAAAGCTAACCCGCAGAATGAAGGATCCTTCTGGGACCTGGCCGATGCTGAATCCGCCGTCTTCGCGGCTTTCCAACCCGGCTATAAGCGTTGAATCCTTCCTGAGCAGGCTGATGGTGGCAAAATGGATGGGGTTCTTGCTTTCCCGATCGGCTATCTTCCCTTTAAGGGCCGCAGAAGCAGCGTTAACGCTTGCATTGTTGCCGGAAGATCCTATATTTTGCTGAGCCTGCGAAAAACTTAAAAAGGGAGTCAGCAGGAATAGCCAGGGTGAAAATTTCATCATACGATCAGTTCGTTTCCAGTCTGTTGAATTAGAAAATGGTAAATAGCTTGTATTCACCTTGCTTTAGGATAAGCAGCAGCAAAGTTAATCCTATTTAAACCGATTGCAACATGTCCGGAAACCGTTTGTATAGGTATCTTCGCGTTCAAAATATAATGTTACATGCCGGTAAACGTTGGGAATTATAAGGAGATACTGGTTGAACTGGGGGAAAGGGTGAAATTGGTGGCCGTCTCCAAGGTCAAGCCTGTTGAAGATATCAGGGAGTTTTATGATCTCGGGCAGCGCGACTTCGGGGAGAACTATGTTCAGGAAATGGTCGACAAGCGGGCGCAGTTGCCTGCGGATATCCGCTGGCATTTTATCGGCCATCTCCAGTCGAACAAGGTCAAATTTATCGCCCCTTTCGTCAGCCTGATCCAGGGAGTCGATAGCTTCAGGCTTCTCAAAGAAATCGATAAGCAGGCCGAAAAGAGCGGGAGGGTGATCGATTGCCTGCTGCAGGTACATATAGCGCAGGAGGAAACGAAATTCGGCTTTGACGAACAGGCGCTGGATGATCTTATAAAAGGTCCGCTGGATCCGTTAAAGCATATAAAGGTAGTGGGCCTGATGGGGATGGCTTCTTTTTCGGAAGATCCCGCACAGGTCCGCAAAGAATTCCGGTATCTGAAATCTTTATTCGATAAATATTCGAANNCCGGGAGGCCATGGAACCGATACAGCAGCCAACTGGTCCTTGCGGATCTTGTCCATGGGCATGAGCGGGGATTATAAAATGGCGATAGAGGAAGGAAGTAATATGGTCAGGGTAGGGAGCTTATTGTTTGGAAACAGGGTTTACCCAACAGCTTAACCGGATGGTCTGCCCATAATCGGAGTTTCCCTGCTGCTTTCCGCCCTGTCTTTGGTCAACTCCCCGGCAAGCTGTAAATTCGCAGGTTCCGAAAGGGTATTTAATCCCCGCAGGGAATGTTTAGTTCAACCGAAGTGTTTATTGAAGTTTTTTTTATGACAGAGATCAAAAAAGAAGAAGAGAAGTCCCTGAATTTTATCGAGGAGATCGTCGAAGAGGACCTGCGTACTGACAAGTACAAACATATACTGACCCGTTTTCCACCGGAGCCGAATGGCTATCTGCATATCGGACATGCGAAGTCCATCTGCCTGAATTTCGGATTGGCGTTAAAATACGGGGGAAAGACCAACCTGCGTTTTGACGATACCAATCCCGTGACGGAAGAGACGGAATACGTGGAGAGCATCAAAGAGGATGTACGCTGGCTGGGCTTCGAATGGGCCAACGAATTGTATGCCTCCGATTATTTCGAACAGTTATACCAGTTCGCCGTCAGGCTGATCCAAAAAGGCCTGGCCTATGTGGATGACAGCAGCAGCGAAGAGATTGCCGCCGGCAAGGGTACCCCGACGGAACCGGGTAAGGAGAGCCCTTACCGCAGCCGTAGCGTAGAGGAAAATTTTCAGATGTTCGAAGCAATGCGTGCCGGGAAATACAGCGACGGAGAAAAGGTGTTGCGGGCCAAAGTGAATATGGGCTCACCGAACATGCAGCTTCGCGATCCGATCATCTACCGTATAAAAAAAGCGCATCACCATCGCACCGNNCGAAAATATCACGCATTCCATCTGTACCCTGGAATTCGTATCCCATAGACCCCTGTATGACTGGTTTATCGAAAAGCTGGAGATATTTCCTTCCCGTCAGTATGAGTTTGCCCGTCTCAACCTGACCTATACCGTGATGAGCAAGCGGAAATTGCTGCAATTGGTCAATGAGAAACTCGTCACGGGGTGGGACGATCCCAGGATGCCGACCCTTTCGGCCCTCCGTCGTCGCGGCTATACACCGGAGAGCATTCGCCTTTTCGCGGAGAAAATAGGCGTCCAGAAGCGGGATAACCTGATAGACGTCTTCCTGCTGGAGTTCTGCATACGGGAGCATCTGAACAGGATCGCTTCCCGGCGCATGGTGGTCTTCGATCCTTTAAAGATCGTCATCACCAATTATCCCGGGGAAGAGGAATGGGTGAAAACCGAGGACAACCCGGAAGATCCTGAAACGACTCATCGCGAAATACCCTTCAGCCGGGAACTTTATATCGAACGGGAAGACTTTATGGAGGAACCTCCCAAGAAATTCTTCCGGCTTTCGCCGGGAAAAATGGTGCGGCTGAAAAGCGCCTACATCATCCAATGCGATGAAGTGATAAAGGATGCCGAAGGAAATATTACCGCATTGAGATGCTCGTATATCCCAGGTAGTAAGACCGGCGGGGAAAACGCCAACATGAAAGTCCAGGCGACCGTGCATTGGGTAAGCATACCCCATGCCGTGACGGCCGAGCTCAGGCTTTATGACCGCTTATTCAAGGCAGAAGATCTTTCCAGGGAAGAAGGTGATTTTAAGGACAATATCAATCCCGATTCCCTGAAGGTGATCCGGGCGGCTTACGCCGAACCGTCGCTGAAAAATGCTACTTTCCGGGAGAGTTTCCAGTTCATGCGGAAAGGCTATTTCTGCCTGGACAAGGATAGTTCGGAGGATAAGATGGTGTTCAATCGCACAGTAACCCTGAAGGATACCTGGGCCAAGGCTCAGCAGAAAGGGTAGAGGTTCAGCCATTGCCGCCTCTTCCACCGCCTCCGCCTCTTTGCGGCATGTTCTGCTGCATCCAGTCCTGATATTTTTTGAACAGATCGTTGCCCAGGACCGCCTGGATCCTTTTATCCCTGGCGTCATTCAGCGTCGCGACCTTTGCCATTTTATCTTCCCTGCTGAGGGACTGGTCCATGCGTATTTCCCGCATCTTCGGCCGGAATTCGCTGTTGATGGCAGATATCGAATCGGCCTGCAGATCCGTGAGCTTCAGATCACTCTTCATCTTCATTTGCATGGCCTCCATTCTTTGCCTCATAGATGCGGTATCGCGTTGAGCATACAGCGATGAAGCGGAAAATATCGCTACGATAACTGCTATGCATGTGATAAGTTTCTTCATGTTTTTTTGTTTTTGATGATGGGTGTTAATCTTTCTTTAAAAGATACCATGTAATGAAGGCTAAATTGATGCCAAATGCTGGTCCCCAAAGGACTTTTATGTAAATGGCAAACCGGACATCCTTGTCGGTCAATCATTGATTTTAAGGCCTGAATCCTCCCGGAAATCCGGATGCTCCGGCTTTTTTAGTCCGGTTGGGACCTCCGAACTGTCCGGCTATGATATTTTGGTATTATTATTGCACTTTTTGTTATTTTTACGCATACAGTCTACCCTATCCATTCCCATGATCAGTCTGATTCAAGTTGTCCTTTAAGCATAATTGGCTAACTATCAAAATGGTATAATTTTTACTTTAAATTCTGACACATGGTATTTCTTTGGATAAGCATTCCCCTGATCATTATTTCCGTCATGGCAGCAGGTTATTTGCAAAACCGCAGGAAAAAAGCGGAAGAGGCGAACAATTCCCTTTCTCCGGAATACGAGGTCACAGGAGATCCCTTCATAGAACCGGGTCAAACGCCTGCCGCCGGTGAGAAAGCTTACGAGGGGTTGCTGTGGCTGAAAGGAAAATATGAGGAGGACATCGAACAGGCCGATACCAAATTTTACGAGCTGCGGGAAGAATTCAAAAAGCTGGAAAAAAAATATATCGATCTCCGCGTCCATTCGATAAGCCTGGAGCAACAGCTTCATTCCGCGAAGGAGGGATTACAGGGAGATAGGAAGGGTCGGGTGGATTTGCAGAGTCCAGTTGTTTTGCGGCGTGAAATAGATTTGCAGAGTCGGGAAGACAACGAAAGTGAAATCGATGCGCAGCGTGATTTATTGTTTTTAAATGACAGGCTTGCCGCCGAGACTCAGAAAGTAAAAGAACTGGAAAGCCGCCTTGCATCCAGCAGCCAGTTGCTCATGAAAATGTACAAAGAGTTGGCAGGGTCCCTGGAAGCCAATAATACTTTTTTTAAGACCAAAGCTCATGAGAATCGCGTAAAGGGACTGGTGAAAGAGTTCGATGCCGTGGCCTCCGTGGCCGCTTCCGGAACGGAAGAGCGAAAAATAAGCTCCTGGGTCGAATCTCCTGCCGTCGAAGAGGACGGTCAGTTCGAACAGCTCGGTTAATAAGCCTCTATTCCTGCTGGGTCATGATCACGATGGGCTTCCTCTTATAGGATGTTACCTCCCTCCCGTTTTGAATGGCGGACGTTCATTGGAGTCGATGTCTTTATCGGGTACTCGTATCCCGTCATAGGTATCGGATTTGAATNNTATAGACCAGGCGGTTGTTGTAAGTCTTCCGGAGGTCATTGGCCCCATAGTCTTTATTAGGCCCATCGAAGAGGGTATTCAGAAATCCAATAATTGGAATTTTTGTCCTGATATTGGAAATATATAAATAGTAAATTTATATAAATCATTGTATATCAATTTCTTATTGTTTGGCAATACAATTGAATTCCATACGTTATTATTGTACCCAGTTATATTAATATCTTATGAATATCCCAAACCCTAGACGCCTCAGTGCGGAAGGATTTCCAGAGAAAACAATGCACGTTGTAAAATCTGCCTTTGTCGTTAAATTGGCGCCGGCAGACAAATCAGCCCGGCCGGTGAAATTCAAACCACGCCGGAGACCTGTACTCAGAAGTATCATACTATTTGAAAAGGTCAACTCGTTCAGGAGAGAAAAGGGGGATCTGCCTGGAGCGCCTGCCCACCTAGATATCTGACCCTTATTTATATTCTCCGAAGACCTCTCTGAGGGTATCGGCGATTTCACCGAGGGTGCAGTGATTTTCCACCGCTTCTATAACCACGGGCATCATATTTTCATCATTGCTGGCTTTGTCATTAAGGTCTTGCAAAATGTTGTCGCATTTGCCCCGGTCCCTGTTTTTTCTGAGAGCTGTCAGTTTTTCGGTCTGTACCTGTCGTATCGAATCATCGATCCTGAAAACGGGTATGGCGCCAGTCTCCTGGCTTTGAAACCGATTAACCCCTACGATGACCTTTTCGCCTGTCTCTACCTGCTTCTGGTAGATATAAGCGCTACGTGCGATCTCTTCCTGGATAAAACCCTGTTCGATGGCGCTGACGCTGCCACCCATGGTCTCGATCTTTTCAATGAGTTTCCAGGCTGCTTCTTCCACTTCATGGGTGAGCGATTCTACGAAATAGCTGCCGGCCAGGGGATCGGCCGTATCTGCGACGCCGCTCTCAAAGGCTACGATCTGCTGCGTGCGTAATGCGATCCTTGCCGCTTCCTCTGTCGGAAGGCTGAAGGCTTCATCGTAGCCGTTGGTATGGAGGGATTGAGTGCCGCCCAGGACTGCCGCCAGAGTCTGTATAGTGACACGGGTGGTATTATTCATCGGTTGTTGGGCGGTCAGTGTGCTGCCTCCGGTCTGTGTATGGAAACGCAGGGCCATCGCCTTCG
>PLXD01000639.1 GCA_003151295.1 Chitinophagaceae bacterium
TCGGGGCTTCGTTCCTCGCCCCTCCTCGGCTATCCTGCGAGTACCCATGTATCCTTGCTGCCACCTCCCTGGGAGGAGTTCACCACCAGTGAACCTTCGCGCAAGGCTACCCGGGTCAGGCCCCCGGGAACGATCTGAATCCCTTCCGGGCCGCACAATGCATACGGCCTAAGGTCTACCCTTCGGGGCTGAAGCTTTCCGTTCATATAACAGGGGGCCGAGGAAAGGGAAATGATCGGCTGAGCGATATATTGCCGGGGGTCCTTTAGTATTTCCACCTGGTAGCGGGCAATCTCCTCCTCGGTGGCCGTATGCCCCATGAGCATGCCATAGCCACCACTCTCATTGGTCTTTTTGACGACCATTTTATTCATATTGGCGAACACATATTGCCTTTCATCCGGATCGTTCAATTGATGGGTCGGTACGTTTTTCAGGATCGGTTCTTCATTGAGATAATATCGTATCATTGCCGGCACGTAGGTATAAATGGCTTTGTCATCGGCTACCCCATTGCCGATGGCATTTACGATGGCCACATTCCCTTTGCGGTAAGCGCTCATGATTCCCGCGACGCCTAACATGCTATCCGGGTTAAAGACCAGGGGGTCCAGAAAATCATCATCCACCCGGCGATAGATAACATCGACCTGTTGCAAGCCGGCCGTCGTCTTCATGAATACCCGGTGGTTGTCTACTACGAGGTCCCGGCCTTCCACCAGTTCGACCCCCATCAACCTGGCCAGGGTGGTATGCTCGAAATAGGCGGAATTGTATATGCCCGGTGTCAACAGGACAATCGTAGGATTGGCTGTCTGCCGGGGGGAAAGGGAGACCAGGTTCTTATGGAGGATATTCGGGTATTCGGTCACGCTGCGGACATTATTGCGGGGCAGCAGGTCCGGAAAGATCCGCTNNAAAAGCTCCCGTCATTATTACGGATGAGGTCAATGCCGGCTATATGAACATAGATATCATGCGGCACATGAAAGCCATGCATCTGCCGCAGGTAATGCGGGCAGCTATGGATCATCTCTATGGGCACGATCCCATCCTTCAGGATGAATTGGCTATTGTATACATCTTTCAGGAAGAGGTTCAGGGCTTTGAGGCGCTGCCGGATGCCGTCCTCTATATAGGACCACTCCGCCGCCGTTATGATCCGGGGAATAATGTCAAAGGGAAAGATCTTTTCAATGCCCTCGCCGCTGCTATAGACAGTAAAGGTGATCCCCTGGCTCATGAACAATCTTTTTGCCAGCTCTTCCTTTTTGTTGAGCTCTTCGATGTTCATCTGCTGCATGAAATCCACGACCCCCTTGTACTGTTCGCGGACGAACAACTCCCTATACATTTCATCCCAGGTATTGGGATCGACATGATAGCTGTTCAACAGTTCACTTGTTTGCATACTTGTTAGTTTTGGAAGCGACAAAGAATATAGCCGGCAGGCTTAGATCGTTAGATACACTAAATATAAAAAAAAAACCGTCCCTTTGATCGTAATTACCGGATTTTTAGAAAATAACTCGCCATTTAAAAAGCTAATTTTGCGGGCACAAGTGAGCCGATGGCTCACGGCTGCAACCGAGCCTTTGGCGAAGGCAATCAAGCCTGGCGAAGGTTGCGAGCAAGGACTCAACGGCGTTGAATCCTAAGCTCTAACAAGAAGGAGCGAGGGCCGAAGCTCCGCCGAAGTTCCCATCATTAGCCCTGCACCGGGAATGGGTTATTTTTCGGATTAACCCATTCCCGGTGCCTTTTTTTCCATGAAGACAATTGCCATGATCCCCGCGCGCTATGCCGCAACACGCTTTCCGGCCAAACTGATGCAGATGCTGGGGGATAAGACCGTCATCAGGCATACCTACGACAATACCCTGGCCACAGGGCTATTTGACGAGGTGATAGTGGTCACGGACAGCGAAATGATCTACCAGGAAATCTGCTCTCACGGAGGCAAGGCAAAAATGAGCCGAAAAACACATGAAAGCGGCAGTGACCGGATTGCCGAAGCCGTGTCGGATATGGAGGTAGACCTTGTCGTAAATGTACAGGGTGATGAACCTTTTGTGCAAAGAGCCCCCCTTGAAAAGCTGCTGGGGGTTTTTACCGGTGCCGACGGAGAATCGGTACAGGTAGCCTCACTGATACAGGTCTTAAAAGAGCCTTCCTTTATCGAGGACCCGAATTATGTGAAAGTCGTCCTCGACAAGAACAATAATGCCCTGTTCTTCAGTCGCAGTGTGGTCCCTTATCCTCGCAACCGTGAAATACCCATTACCTATTATGAACATATCGGGGTCTATGCTTTTCGCAAGCAGGCGCTCCTGCAATTTACCAACTGGCCGGTAAGCCCATTGGAAGCAGTGGAAAGGATCGAGTGCCTTCGTTACCTGGAAAACGGCATCCCCCTCAGAATGGTCGTTACCCAATATATGGGCGTGGAAATAGACACACCTGAAGATCTGGAGCGAGCTNNGGATAAAAATTCATTCATTACATTTATTCCTTAATCTCTATTCGATCATATTACTAACGAGCAATCTACATGAATCAAGCTTTATGGGGTCTTGACCTTGGAGGAACCAAGGTTGAAGGAGTCATCCTCCCCTCCCTTCATCAACCCGACCCGATCCTCCGCAAACGTATCGACACCGAAGCTTCCAGGGGATACGAGCATATCATCCACCAGATAGACAGTCTCATCAAAGAAATGCAAGCCGGTTCCGGAATCAGCCCCCGTGCCATCGGGATTGGGACCCCGGGTGTGCTGGATCCGACCCTGCTGACCATGAAGAATTGCAATACCACGGTATTGAACGGTAAGCCCTTCAAAAAAGATCTCGAGGAAAAGCTGCAAATACCCGTCATCCTGGCCAACGATGCCAATTGTTTTGCGTTGGCTGAAACGCATTGGGGCGTCGTTAGGCGACAGGCACCGGATGCGCGTATGATATTCGGTATCATCATGGGCACCGGCGTGGGCGGGGGTATCGTGGTAGATGGAAAGGTATGGAATGGCCGCCATGGGATCGGCGGCGAATGGGGACATAACTTCCTGGACGAATCGGGCGGTCCCTGTTATTGCGGGAAGACCGGTTGCGTGGAAACCGTTATTTCAGGTCCTGCCCTGGAAAGATATTACCAGGGTCTCACCGGCAACCCCTTAAAAATAAAGGAAATAGTTTCCAGGGCCGAGGCCGGCGAAGATAAAGCCGCCGTGCAAACCATTCATCGCCTCAGCCATTTTTTTGGCAAGGCCATCTCTGTCATTACCAATCTGCTGGACCCGGACGTGATTGTCCTGGGCGGAGGAGTGGGCAATATCGGCGCTCTTTATTCTGAAGGTCTTGCTTCACTGCAACATTTCATCTTTAACAACAGCGTGGACGTGCCGCTGCTGCGGCCCAGCCTGGGTGATAGCGCCGGCGTATTCGGTGCGGCAGCCCTGGTCGGCTGAAGGCGATGTTAAGGGACCAGGCGTTGTAGGCCAACTGGCCAAGTTCTCTTATTTTTGCAGCCTCAACAGGCATCGCCTGCATTTAATAACTTTCAAAATCAGGTTGTTACCGCCAGCTGGCGGAGGCATCCGCAGGGTATTTTTATGCGATTCCGAAATTTTAAAATGGTCAGCTACGTGGTCTATGGCAGGGGTAGTTTCAACCAACTGGATGAGATCCTTGCTCCACACCGTAAAGGCAATGCGCCGATTATCTTCCTGGTCGATCATTTCTTCGAAAACAAGCCCTTGCTTGGCCGCATCCCGCTCAGGGGAAAGGACAAAGTGATCCTGGTGAATGTTACCCACGAGCCCAAGACCTCCTATGTCGATAAACT
>PLXD01000308.1 GCA_003151295.1 Chitinophagaceae bacterium
TCCTGGTGGTGGTGGCAAACGGCATTTACGGCTGATAGCGCGGGCGATGATAAGGGCCGGCCGTATGATGCGGCGCAAAATTATAATACCGATACGGTATGGTGGAAAGGCTATGCGCTGAAGGATCTTTACGGGATCGATCTGAAGGCAGAAATGCCGGCGGGAAAGGATCCGCGGAATGATTTTTATTCCAATGTTCCCGAGACCCTGAAGGACACCGCTTATGCAAGATGGTATTGCACGAAATGGTGCAACCGGGTAAAAGACCTGGTAGATCATTACCAGCCCGATATCTTATATTTCGACGGCAACACCTATCCTTTTTCCGGAACGGGGACCGGGCGGGGGTTTAAATCCGATGCGACGATCAGGATGGCCGCCCATTTTTACAACAGCAATCTGAAAAAAAACCATGGGGTATTGCAGGCGCTATTATTTACCAAGGGTAATGAGGATCCCAGGGCCGTATCTACTACGCATGAATCGAATGTCCCCGACTCGGTCACGGATCATAACGCCTGGATGAGCGAGAATGCCATCGGGGAGTGGTTCTATAAACCCGGTGTGTATTATAGTACGGGCATGGTCATCCACCAGATGATCGAAGCCTTTGCTCATGGCGGCAACTATACCGTCAATTTCCCGATCAGTCCTTCCGGCGAGCTGGATACAGCCGGTGTGGAGACGCTCCGTGAGATCGGCAAATGGATGAAAGTAAACGGAGAAGCCGTCTACGGGTCCCGGGCCTGGAAGGTCACCGGGGAGGGAAGCACCCGGATGCCGGGTGGAAACCTAAGGCAGGAACAGGATGTGGCCTTTACTTCCGAAGACATCCGGTTCACGACCCACAGGGGCGCGGTCTATGCCTTTGTAATGGGGAAGCCATCCGGTGTAATGGGCGTGCTATCCGGCCGGGAAGTAATCATCAGGACCCTGGCCAAACATGCAAAATATTCGTTGAGGGAAATCCAGTCTGTGAGTCTGCTGGGCTCGGCGGAAAAGCTACATTGGAATCAGACCAATAAGGGGCTGGAGATCGGTTATATGGATTCCGGTGTCGGAAAATATCCGCTGGTCTTTAAGATCCGGTAAAGAAAATTCTAACGCGGGTGCGATCCCTTTGCTGCGTGGTGGCATTAGTAAGGTAAAAAGTAATATCTTGCGTTCCGATTGTTAATTATAATGATCTTGTAATTAATAGTTTATATAAAAAAGAGTTCTTTTATCGGCCATCGACTGTATTAATTAATCCCGTCAATGCTTCTTTTGAAAGGCTCGGGTCTTATTTATATCTGTTCTTTAACCTTTTATTAACCCGAAGGAAGATACATTTGTCAATCGTTTGAAATCCGCCTGTCAGATAGCCACAAGCTACTATCCATGCGAGTTTCATCCGTTAATTTTGTATTTAATTGGTCGGATGGATCTCAGATGATCCATCGAAGAAAAAAGAAATATTACAAGAGAAATTATGAAGAAGCTTTTTGTTATTGCATTGGCTTTTTTGGCCACTACTGCTGCTTTTGCTCAAAAGGATACTACGGCTTCCAACCCGGTGCCTACCCCCTCTATGATGTCAAATACGGTCATCGAGAAGCCTGCAAAGGCGCCCATTGCGAAACAGGCCCCCAAAGATTGGAGTAAGGTGAGCCTGGCCAATCGCGCCAATGATCACCTGATGGTGCAGCTTGGCTATACAGCCTGGTTGGGCAAGCCCGATACGGTCCATACCACGGGGTTTTCCAGGACTTTTAACATCTACTTCCTGTTTGATTTTCCTTTCAAGACCGATCCCCGTTTGAGCATTGGTGCGGGTCTCGGCCTGGGCGTAGACAATATATTCTTTGACAAGATGACGCCCACCGTTTCTTCGACTTCTAACCAGACCCTGGCTTTCCCGGATCTTTCGGGGAGTAATCATTTCAAGAAAAACAAGTTGGTGACAACTTACCTGGAGGCTCCGATAGAATTGCGTTTTGCGACCGATCCCGAGCATACCAATTCCTGTTGGAAATTTGCTGCCGGCATTAAAGTAGGCGAGATGCTGAGTGCCTATACCAAGGGTAAAACACTTCAAAACAATGGAGATCAAACCATTTCGAATTCAATTGAAAAGGAAAGCTCTAAACAATATTTCAATTCCACCCGGCTATCCGGCACCTTACGCGTAAGCAAGGGCTTCATAGGTGTCTTCGGTCAGATTCAGGCTACCCCGCTTATCAAGAGTGGAGAGGGTGCAAGTATCTTTCCTTTCACGGCAGGGATCGTGATCAGTGGTTTATAAAGGGGAATCGGTCTTTAAAGACTATTCGCAATCATATTACACATCTTTCGTCCCGGCCCGCAAATGCGGACCGGGTTTTTTATTGTGTATTCGTGCTTTATCCGGCTGTATCAAACCTTACCTTTGCTTTCCAAATTGATTCAGATTGATAGATAAGAAAAACAGCATTCAGAAAGAAGAGAAGGCCGTGCTGGTAGGAGTCATCCAAAAAGAGCAGACGGAGGAGCAGGTGCAGGAGTACTTGGATGAACTGGCATTCCTGGCGGAAACGGCGGGGGCGGTCACGCAGAAGCGCTTCACGCAGAAGATGCAACATCCTGACAGTAAGACCTTTGTGGGCAAAGGCAAGCTGGAAGAGATCCGGAACTATGTG
>PLXD01000452.1 GCA_003151295.1 Chitinophagaceae bacterium
GGATGACACACGCATGACGGCTGCTATTCCTTCTATTAAAAAGATACTCGGAGATGGAGGCAGCGTGATCCTGATGAGTCACCTGGGAAGACCCAAGGACGGCCCTACCGATAAATACTCTCTCAAACACCTGGTTCCTCACTTATATGAACTGCTCAACAAACCGGTTTCTCCCGGACCTCCTGCCCAACCGGTCAACGTCCTGTTCGCCAATGATTGCATTGGGGAACAAGCCTATATGACAGCCGGCATGCTGAAGGCCNNCTGTCATCGCCAAATTTTTCCCCCGCGAAAAAAGGATGTTCGGCCTGCTGATGGAAGCGGAGGTGGAGAATGCCGAAAAAGTATTGCATCAATCGAAAAAACCTTTTGTCGCCATTATCGGCGGAGCAAAAGTCTCCGATAAGATACTTATTATAGAGAACCTGCTCGAAAAGGCCACCGATATCATCATCGGCGGCGGGATGGCCTATACCTTCATGAAGGCCGAGGGCGGCAAGATCGGCAATTCTCTCTGTGAGAATGACCGTTTGCCAATGGCGCTCGAACTCATGAAAAAAGCAGCCGACAAGGGTGTCTGCATCCATCTGCCTTCGGACTCTATCATAGCCGATAAATTCGATGCGAACGCCAATGATTCTTCTGCGCCCAGCAATAACATACCCGACGGATGGATGGGATTGGATATCGGTGAGAATGCCTGTGAACNNATTTTATGGAATGGTCCGATGGGTGTCTTTGAAATGAAAAAATTCCAGCACGGCACCCGGACCATCGCAAAAGCGGTCGCGGAAGCCACGGCGAAAGGGGCTTTTTCATTGGTGGGAGGCGGAGACTCCGTTGCTGCAGTCAACCAGTTCGGCTATGCCGATAAAGTGAGCTATATCTCCACCGGCGGAGGGGCTATGCTTGAATACTTCGAAGGCAAGGTATTGCCCGGTATTGCGGCTATCAAGGGATAATTATGCAGGCTCAGAAACACGGGGATGCAGCTACTAAATGTGGTTAGTGTATTTTAATTACAATCTTTCCAAACTGCCGGGCATCGTCCATCCAACGCAGGGCCGCATCTCCTTCCGGGAAAAGAAACACTTTATCTACTACCGGCCTGAGGCCGTGCTGATTGATAAAGGCGACCATATCGCTGAAATCTTCCGGGCTCCCCATCGTAGACCCTAGTACATTCAGTTGTTTCCAGAATATGCGTCGCATATCGATACCGGAAGGGTTACCCCGGGTTGCCCCGTAAAATACGAGCCTTCCTCCCGGTCCGGCTACTTGCAGCAGGGGGCCAACCCCATCCCCCGATGCCCCGTCAATGATCAGATCAAAAGAACCGGCCTGCGCTTGCAGGGATTCTGCCCAACCGGGGTCCTTATAATTTACCCCTGCCGCGGCGCCGAGTGCAACGGCCTTATCGATCTTTTCCTCGCTGCCAGAACTGATATAGACAGTGGCGCCGGCTGCAAGGGCAAACTGTAAGGCAAACAAGGCTACGCCGCCGCCAATACCTGTGATCAATACTTTTTCTCCCAGGTGGCAGGTTCCTCTTTTGAAGAGGGCGCGATAAGCCGTCAGGCCGGCCAGCGGCAATGCCGCAGCTTCCTCCATAGAAAGAGCGGCAGGCTTCAGGGCCAGACTGCTAACAGGGACTAATACCTGCTCTGAAAAAGTCCCGTCATCCGGCAACCCCAATATTCTGAAATGACCGGGATCCTGGTGAGCCTGGCTGTCTCCCCATCCCATCGAGGGATTTACGATGACCTCCCGGCCCAGCCATTGGGCATCCGCGTCTTCCCCTACGGACAGCACTACCCCGGCCCCATCGGATCCCAATACGATCGGGAATTTCAACCCGGCATAGCGGCCTTGCCGGATCCATGCATCACGGTGATTAAGGGCGGCAGCATACACCCGNNCTTGCGCTTGGTCGTTCAACACTAAAGATTTCATCGTTTTTTTATGACTAGTATTTAAAGGGTTTGCCGCCTGCCATTACTTCCTGCGTCTTTTCGTCGAAAGTCACTTTCTCTCCCGTACGGTATGCTGCATTGGCCATGATGACCGCAATAGCGTGATTATATCCTGCTTCTATCGGCGCGTTGGGCCGTTTACGGCTTCTCACGCATTCCATCCAATTGCGTATGTGCGCTTCCGTAAGCGGGTCCCCGCCGGTATTGGCCTCGGTAGAAATTTTTGGGGCCATGTCGTTGAGGGATAGATTGGGCAATAGGTTCGCCTGCATGCCCATTGCTTTGGCGTTGCCTTCGCTGAGGCCGCCGTCGGGAGATATTTTATTGGTGTCGAGGTTCATCGTACCGCCATTTGAGTAGTAGATCTCCTTCACATCGCCGGCGGCATTGTTTTGCCTGGATGCAAATAATACCTGGAAACCGGTGGATGGATCATTCAGCGGGCCATAATCGAATACCGCTGTGAGGGTATCTGCATTTTTCCGGCCGTCTTTCCAGGCGTAGATGCCTCCATTTGCGGCTACACTGCGCGGATGCGGGAGCCCGGAAAACCAATGCACGGTATCGATCTGGTGACTCATCCACTGACCCGGTATGCCTGAGGAATAAGGCCAGAAGAGGCGGAACTCCAGGTATTTCCTGGGGTCGAAGGGTTCATAGGGTCGATTGATCAGGTATCTCTTCCAATCCGTGTCTTCTTCTTTCAGCAGGGGCACGAGGGAAGGTCTGCGCCAGCGACCCGGTTGATTGACATTCCAGGTCAGCTCGACCATCACGATGGGGCCGAATTTCCCGGCTTTTACGAAGTCACAGGCGGCCTGGTAGTTGGCGCCGCTCCTGCGTTGCGACCCGATCTGTACGATCCTGCCCGATTCCTTCACCGCTTTCAGAACGGCCCGGTTGTCTTCCATTGTTTCGGCCAGCGGCTTTTCCGTATAGGTATCCCTTCCAGCTTTTACCGCTTCGGTGGTATGCCAGGCATGCTGGAAATCCGCCGTGCTGATCATCACCGCGTCGACTTCTTTAATATTGTACAATTCATCATTATTCGCACAGGCTTTCACGGGATGGTCGAATTTTTGTGCTAGGTAGTCGCTGCCTTCCTCCCTTCTTTTCTTCCAGATATCCGAGACGGCAATGATGTCAAAATTGAGTTCTTTATAAGATTTCAGAAAGGAAGGCACATGCGCGCCTCTGAACCGGTCGGAGCGNNGGTAACTTTTAGCGGTGAAGCCCAGGCTGCCCATATAGGTGGCCATGCCTGCCATCGAACTTTTTCGGATAAAATCCCTGCGGGAATTGTTCATGACAAATGATTTTTTGATGAAGATTGATTAAATAAGGTCTGTTTACAATGAGTTTACTGGCAAAGCCCTTAAATTTAACTAATTTAGAATATACAGTGATCTATTAGAATATACAGTGATCTAAATGTACAAAGATCTATTGGCGTTGAATACCCATAAGAAACCGGATTTTTTAAAAAATAATTTTGTCATGGACGAAACGACCCCAACCACCTCCTCTCCGATTTCAAGGCTTCGGGTATGGAGACATTGTGTAGCCTTTTCTGCATGGATCCTTCTGCTGTTTGCCGGGGGGGAGCTAAGGGCGCAGCAGAAAGACAAAGGGGAAAAGCAAAAAGGAGGCACTCAATCTATTCTCATTACTCCGGTACCCGGTGAGCATAGGTTCCTCATAACGGCCGACGGGATGCCTTTTACCGAATTCGTATACCCGGACACCCTGGAAAAACCGGTCCTGTATCCCATATATGCGCCGGATGGCCAGTTAGTGACCCGCGGATTCCCGATGGCGCCAAGGCCGGGCGAACCTACCGATCATCCTCATCACCTGGGTCTCTGGTTCAACTATGAAAATGTCAATGGCCTGGATTTCTGGAATAACTCTTTTGCCATCCCTGCGGAGAAGAAAGCCCTATACGGCTGGATCAGGACCGATAGTATCCTGCAGGTCCGCAACGGCAAAAAAGGAATGCTGCGATACAGCGCCAGTTGGACAGACCAGCAGCGGCATGTATTATTAAAGGAGAAAACCAGCCTGATTTTCAGCGCCCGCGGCGGCGAAAGGATCCTCGACCGGATCACCACCCTGACAGCTCTGCAGGATGTGAAATTCCCAGACGCCAAGGACGGGCTCCTCGGCATGCGAGTGACCCGGGAACTCTAAATACCTGCGGGAGGTGCCCGGCAGTTTACAGATAATAAAGGGAATGTTACGACGGTAGCTGCCGGCGCCGACAGTGTCGTCAACGGCAACTACCTGACCAGCGAAGGGAAACAGGGAGACAGCGCCTGGGCTACACGGGGTGTATGGTGCCTGCTTTATGGCAGGAAGAAGGGGGATATGCTGAGCATTGCCGTGATCGATCATCCTTCCAATCCCGGTTATCCTACCTACTGGCATGCGCGGGGCTATGGCTTGTTTGCTGCCAATCCCCTGGGAGAAAAGATTTTCAGTAATGGGAAGGAGTCGCTTAATTATAGCCTGAAAAAAGGGGATTCCGTGACTTTCCGGTACCGTATTGTAATAGCCGCCGGCCTTG
>PLXD01000209.1 GCA_003151295.1 Chitinophagaceae bacterium
GTCAAACGGCGATGCCTGCCTGGTCTGGAAAAAAACGCTGCAGAACTACCGATACCTGGAAGAAGATACGGTCGACCTGGACCTGATGGAAGAGAGCTTCGGGTTGTCCGAATGGATCGATAAGCCTCTCCGCAGGCAGATGGGCCTTTTTAAAGGCCATCCCTGTCTGGATGCCTCTTTCCTGGAAAAAGACGGATCTTTTATAAGAACGCGGTTCCTGATCCGGGGCCCGCATTATTATTTACTCGCAGCCCGCAGCAGGAATAAAGAACAGCGCTTTTCGGAATTTTTCGATTCTTTCAACTTTACTCCGGCCCGCTATCCTAATTTCAAAAATTATGTCGACACCTTCGTAAATATCAGTGTTACTTCCCCGATCATACCGGATATCGACGACAATGCACGCAGCATTATGGAAAGGGCCACCAGTGAAGATTTTTTACAGTCCGTGCCCGATTACAACGGTTATTGGCCGCATAACAAATCGGCCCTCTTCCAGGACGATTCGACGGGGGAAGCCGTGTATGTTACTATGGAGACATACCCGAAATACTATTACCCGAAGGATTCGGCCACTTTTTGGAAAGAAGAGACCAATGAAAAAAGACTGAACCAGGATTTTGTCTTGACACGGAAGGAGCCTTTCCGGTTTAACGACTCCGTGAGGGGATATAAATATGTCTTTTCGGATACCAATACCTCCCGTCAGATCCATAATTGGATCTTTTTGAAGGACAACCGGCTCTTCCGGGTCATCAGCCTGGAGGATTCCCTGGATGCCCCGTCGGAGTTTATCAGCCGATTCTTCGGTTCCCTGCGTCCTCTCGATAAGAAGCTGGGGGAATCTATCTTCCCCAGCAAGCTGGATCTTTTTTTCCGCGATTTCTATAGCAAAGACTCCCTGATCAGCAGAAGGGCCAAAGAGACGATCCCGAATATTTATTTTGGGCCACGGGGAGTAGCCGGGCTGCTGCAGGCCATTTCTTCGCTGCCTTATAATGATAAGGATTATTTCACGATCAAGACCCGGCTTATCAATGAGCTGGGTTATATCAGCGATTCCGTCTCGGTGAAAGAAGTGGTCTGGGGCCTCAAAAGTATATATGACAAGGTCGGCGATACCAGTACCTTCCAGAATGCCGTATTCAAAGCCCTGGCCCGTAACAAGACCCGGCAGGCATACGAAGCGTTGAAAGGGCTGCTGTTACAAGATCCTCCTGTTTTCGAGAATGCTTCCGATTACAATTATCTATTCCAGGACCTGGGTGATTCCCTGGCTTTGGCTCATTCCCTTTTCCCGGAACTCCTGCAATTGTCGTCCGTCGACGATTACAAAGACAATATTCAGTCTTTGCTGACTACCCTGGTGGACAGTGGGTATCTTCAGGGGGCAGATTACGAATCCTATTTCAGCAAAATATATTTTGACGCCAAGATCCAATGGAAAAAGCAGGAAGAAAAGGATGAGCGGAAATTGCAGAAAAAGGGGGAGGATAATGAAGATAACGTGGAAGTGGCAGAGAAATCGGATGATGCGGCTAATGGGTTGGACGACTTCGCCGTACTGCTGCAACCCTTCTACCATAAAAATGCCNNAAATGCCGTCGTACCCCATTTCTTCGATAAGCTCCTGCAGAGCAGGGACGAATCGGTAAGACTCAATACAGCGGTATTGCTGATCCGTCATAATGAGCCGGTAGCCGATTCGATCCTATTGTCCCTCGCAACCAATGATCAATACAGGAGTCTGCTGCTAAAGAAGCTGAAACGCATCGGGAAGGAAGATAAATTTCCCCGGCATTTCCGGAACCAGCAGGATATCGCACGAAGCCAGCTGGTAAGAAACCGGAAAGACAATGATTTCTTCGCCCTTCAATATGTCGATAAAAAAATGGTGCAGCTTCGCCAGAATAAGGGATACGTCTATTTCTTAAAATATAAGATCAGTAAGGACGACGACTGGCAAATGGGTATCAGCGGGCTGAAACCCTTCGATCTTAGGGAAGTATACAGCGACAATGAGCTGGTCCGCCTGACCAATAAAAAGATCAGGACCGATCAGCCCGCCCTTGAGCAATTCAACAGGCAACTGAAACGGCTACTCTTCTCCCGGCATAAAGGCGCTATGTCCTTTTACCTGGACAATGATTATTTCGCCGGCAGGAATGAGGAGGATGATTAATCATTTGAATCCGGGTATCGAGGAGATCAGTCTCTGCGTATATGCCGTTTTCGGATGCAGAAAGACCTCTTCGGCAGGGCCTGTCTCTTCGATCCTGCCCTTATTCATCACCAGGATACGGTCGCTGATATATTTGACTACGGAAAGGTCATGGGAAATAAAGAGGACCGTGAAACCCAAGTCTTTTTTCAGGTCGTTGAGCAGGTTGATCACCTGCGCCTGGACGCTCACATCGAGGGCCGATACTGATTCATCGCATACGACAAAGGAAGGCTCCATGATCAGGGCGCGAGCAATGACGATGCGTTGACGCTGGCCTCCGGAGAACTCATGCGGGTAGCGGTTGAAATGGTCAGCTTTCAGGTCGACTCTTTCCAGCCATTCTTCCACGCGAGCCCTTCGCTGTTTTTCGGTAGCGACCAGGCCGTGTACCTTCAAAGGTTCGGCGATGGCCGAGCCAATGGTCAGCCTGGGATTCAGGGAAGAGTAGGGGTCCTGGAATACGATTTGGATATCTTTTCGCAGCTTTTGAAGTGCTGCTCCCGAATAGTCCGCGAGATCGGCTCCTTCGAAGAGGATCCTTCCGGCGTCGGGTGTGATTAATCGAAGCACCGCCCTGCCCAGAGTCGTCTTCCCGCATCCGGATTCACCTACCAGTCCCAGGGTCTCCCCCCGGTATATCTCAAAGCTGACATCGTCTACCGCCTTTGTATACGAAAGCGGTCTGCCCAGGAAACTTTTTTTTGCAGGATACCATACACGGCAATGCTCCACTTGGATCAGCGGTTCCCTGTCCGTAGTTGCTACTACCGGTTTTGGAGACTCGTGGTGTACTTTATGTCCCATAAAATCGCTCACCACGGGCAGTCTTTTCCCTTTGGCGTGCAGGATGGGACGGCAGTTAAGTAGCCCCTTTGTATAAGGATGTTTTGGCCGGAGGAAGAGCTCTTGTACGGGCCCCTCCTCCACGATCCTGCCTTTATACATGACCAGGGCGCGGTCCGCTATTTCCGCTACCACGCCCAGGTCATGGGTAATGAAGAGCACGCCCATATTTTCGGTTTGCTGCAATTCCCGGATGAGCTGCAAGATGGTTTGCTGCACCGTCACGTCCAGGGCCGTTGTGGGTTCGTCGCAGATGAGCAGGGATGGATGACCGCTCATCGCCATGGCGATCATGATCCTTTGTTTTTGTCCCCCGCTGAGTTGATGGGGGTAATGGGAAAAAATGGCGGCAGGATCGGGCAGCCGGACTTTACCGAATAATTCGATGGTCAATTCCCTGGCTTCCCGGTAGCGGATATGCTCATGGGCGCGTATTGCTTCAACGACCTGCTCTCCGCAGGTCAGGACGGGGTTTAAAGAACTCATGGGTTCCTGGAAGATCATGGCGATCTGGCTGCCCCTTATGCGCTTCATTTGCGGAAAGGATTGCTTTAGCAGGTCGACACGATGGTTCCCTGAATCCGTGAACAGGATTTCGCCGGAAAGGTATTTTGCGGGTGGAGCGGGTAATAATTGCATAACCGACAAGGCGGTGATCGATTTGCCTGAACCGGATTCGCCGACCAGGGCTACGATCTCGTTCCGCCGGACTTCCAGGTTAATATCCTGCACCCCCGGTATCAGGCCGGTCTCCGAATGAAAAGAAATAGTAAGGTTATTTACAGATAACAGCGGCGACATATGGTGCGCGTGAATTGGTATGCGGACTAAGTTAGCGATTTATGGTAAATCAAAACCTTAGATGCCTCACGGTAAGGCCATTGTTGATCAACTGTTTTAGGGAGTCGATGCCGATCCGGAGATGCTTTTCCACGAAATCCTCCGTCACTTTCAAATCGCTTTCGGCTGTCTTGACTCCTTCGGGGATCATCGGCTGATCGCTCACCAGGAGCAAGGCGCCCGTGGGGATCTTGTTGAAGAAGCCCACGGAGAAGATCGTCGCGGTCTCCATATCGATCGCGTAGGCACGGATTCTTTTCAGGTATTCTTTGAAGGCCTCATCGTGTTCCCATACCCGGCGGTTAGTCGTATATACGGTTCCTGTCCAGTAGTCCACGGCATAGTCCCGTATCGTTGTCGAGATCGCTTTCTGCAAGGCGAAGGCGGGCAAGGCCGGCACCTCCGGCGGAAAATAATCGTTGGAAGTGCCTTCGCCCCGGATCGCTGCGATGGGGAGGATCAGGTCGCCGATCTTGTTACGCTTCTTGAGCCCCCCGCATTTTCCCAGGAACAGGGCGGCTTTCGGTTCTATTGCCGTGATAAGGTCCATGATGGTGGCGGCGGTGGCACTGCCCATCCCAAAATTAATGATGGTGATGTCAGCCGCCGTAGCGCATTGCATGGGTTTGTGTTCGCCCACTACTTCCACGTTATGCCATTCGGCAAACAATTGAACATAATTGCCGAAATTTGTCAGCAGGATATATTTGCCGAAGTTTTCCAGTTTTTCACCGGTATATCGAGGCAGCCAATTTTGAACGATCTCCTCTTTGCTCTTCATCTATCTTTAGTTTGTTTGATTTGCTCAACGGCTTGTTTAATTTGTTTAACGGTATGTTTGATTTGCTCAATCGATAACTGTTATCTTTATATTCGTTGCGAGGCAACTCATTACTCAGAGCCGGATATTTATTTCAATAAGGTAAATTTAGCAAATAGTTTCCGCACATGATTAAAATCTACTATCCGACGTACTCCTTTAAGATACGTGAGCCCGAACGGAAGAAAGAGGAGGTTTTCGACGAATTGCGCAAATTGTGGGTCCGTCTTACTCCCGAAGAATGGGTGCGTCAGAACTTCATTCAATACCTGCTGCAGGTAAAAAAATATCCTGCCTCGTATATCGCCGTCGAGCGTAGAATGAAATTGGCGGAGGTGAATAAGCGCTTTGACCTGCTGGTATTTGACCACACCGCCCGTCCCTGGCTGATGGTGGAGTGCAAGGCCCCTGATATAAAGATCGACAGCCGGGTAATATGGCAGGCCTTTCATTATAATATCGCCATCCCTGTCAAGTATCTTATTTTGACGAACGGCGAGCAGTGTCACGGATATGTGAAGGAGGAGACGGACTTCGCGGAGATACAGGCGTTACCGGTCTATAATGAGTAAGGCATTCCCGCAAGCCGCAATAAAGTTTCAAGCGGCTATTATACTGATGATATTTCGGGCTGTAGAAATAGCAGGAGACCCTGGAGTCTCCGGCGCCCAAAATNNCCGTGAATTGTTGTTTTTATTTTATGGGAGGACGGTATTAGGGGTGTTCCTATAATTTTTGTGATTGTGCTTTTATTGCTGGTGAAAGCTCTGGCCGATGAATTGCAGTGCATCGGTGATGCCTGTACGCCAGTAAGTCCAGGAATGGGCTCCGTCGCGCACCCGGAATTCATGGGGTATTTTTTTCTCCGTCAGGGCTATATGCAGGAGGCAATTCCCCTTGGTCAGGAAATCGTCGTCCCCGCAGTCGATCCAGTACCGGACTTTTTTCAATTCTTCGAGAGGGTGCGTCGCTATGATCTGGAGGACCGAGTAATCAGACCAGGCTTTGTTCAGCCTGTCCTTGCCTTTCAGGCCCCGGCCGTAGAGTTGGCCGAAGGTGTTTTCCCAGTTGGCTTCCGGCATCGCGACGATGGCTCCGTCGTCAAANNAGAGGTGCTGCGGCGGCAAAAAGGTCCGGGTGTTTCATGGACAGGATGAGGGCGCCATAGCCTCCCATCGAAAGGCCTGCGATGCCCCTGTACTTTTTTTCGCCTTTGATCCGGTAAGTCTTTTCTATCTCCGGCATGAATTCCTTGATAAAAAAATCCTCGTATTTTTCTTTTCCATCATAGGAATTGATATACCAGCTTGAATCCCCATTCGGCATGACGATGATCATCGGGGGAATGGTCCCCTCCGCGATGGCTTTGTCGGCATAACGGTTGATCTCCCCAAACTGTAGCCAGCCGGTATTGTCGTCGGTATATCCATGCAGCAGGTATACTACGGGGTAGGCTCTTTCGGAAGTCTCATAATCTTCGGGAAGATAGATCGTATAGCGGACGTCTTTACCCATAATGGTGCTTTTGACAATCCTTTCTTCGATGACTTTCCCGGCTTTCTGCGCCTGTGCGAGATTCAGGAGACAGATTCCGATGAGACAGAGGGCTATTCTTTTTATTGTCGGAATGAGCGTTGCTATTTTGGTAACAATGTTTGTTGGTATCACGGTGGATGCTATGGCTGCTTTCAAAGATGAATTCATGATCGGGTTTATAGGCGGTGTTCTAGTCGATGTAAAGGTCATTGTTTGCGGCATAGATTATTTTACAATTAATAGCATGAAAAGGTAATTAATTTTTTGCTAACGGATCCTTCCGGGATAGAGTTTTGTCTCATATCCTACCCGTACACGGCCCCCGGAATTGTATTTTTCGAAAAGTTTCCACAGGTCGGCGACCATGGCCTCATATTTCGGATTCCCTTCGTTGGGCATATAGGACGAGGAACGGAGCCGGCCGGCTAATCCATCAAAATCGAAGATCTGCTCGTTTTCGAATACCCGAAGGCTGGAAGGCCATGGACTGAAAAAGCCGGCTATCTTTTCATCGCTGATGTTTTTGTGATTGATGGTCTTGTAATCCGAGCCATAGTGCAGGATCAGGGCTTCGTAATCTATTTCAAATGCCGACGATATGAGCCGTTCATTCCAGATCAGGGCGGCGAATCCTCCGGGCCGGGAGATCCTTACAAACTCCTTTTTGGCCTTCATCTGGTCAAACCAATGAAAGGCCTGTCCTGCAACGATCAGATCGACGCTCTCCTTCCCGAGACCGGTCTCTTCGGCCGTCCCGTCGATACTGATAAGGCCGGCGTAGGTGCCGAGCAGTTCCTCCGCTTTGGCCCTCATTTGCCGGTTGGGTTCTACTGCATAAACCTTATTTCCGTGCTCCAGGAAGAGCTCCGTAGAGATCCCCGTACCGGAACCGATATCGGCGACTATGGATGATGGATTGAAACCCGTCTCCTGCTCCAGGTAGGGGAGGATTCCTTTTGGATAATGAGGCCGGTACCTTGTATAGTCGCCGACCCGGTCGCTGAATCGCGTCGTGCTATCTGACATAATAATAATATTTTTGCGCGGATATTATTTTGAGCGGACATAAGCCAGCACGCTTTTATTCTTGCCCGTATCCCGCTCGTCGATCTCGAACCGGTCGATACTTTTGATCAGGGGGACCAGTTTCTTAAAGCCATAATTCCTTGGATCAAAATCCGGTTTCTTTTTCAATAGCAGGTTACCCAGCTCTCCAAGGAACGCCCATCCGTCCTCTCCTGCCAGGTCGTTGATGCTGTCCGCTATCAGCCGGATCAATCCCTGATCTATATTCCGGATGGTCTCGGTTTGCCGGATAAGTTCTGCCTGTCTCACCGGCTCCGCTTGTTTCGCGGGCTCTGTCTGCGGAGCGCGGGCGTTGGTCCTCGGTTTCGCTTTTGTGGCGGGGGCAGGGGCTGGTTTGGGCGGCTCTTTCCCTGCCTTAAGGATCTCCAGGTAGATGAATTTATCACAGGCTGAGATAAAGGCTACGGGGGTTTTCTTTTCTCCCAGGCCGAAGACCTTCATCCCAGCTTCCCGAAGACGGGTCGCCAGCCTGGTGAAATCGCTGTCGCTCGATACGATGCAGAATCCATCCACGCGGCCGGTATACAGGATGTCCATGGCGTCGATGATCATCGCGGAGTCCGTGGCGTTTTTGCCCGAGGTATAACTGTATTGCTGTACGGGCGTAATTGCATTTTCCAGGAGTACCGTCTTCCAGCCCGCGACGGTCGGCTTTGTCCAGTCGGCATAGATGCGTTTAAAAGTAGGATTCCCGTATTTCGCGATCTCCTCGAGCATTTCCTTTATATTCTGATAGGGGACATTGTCCGCATCAATGAGGACGGCAAGCCGGGGATCTGTCAGTGTATCCATAAAAATAAGTTAGGCGAAACGCTTAGACCCTAATGTAGTCCATTTTTCAGAATAGATATTACGGAAATATCCCCAGTTCCGCATAGGAGGTCCCTACTTTATTGATCGCCACGACATAAGCGGCCGTGCGCATATCGGGAATTTTGGGATTGGCTTTCCAGCAGTCCATGATCTCGTGGGTGCCGGAGATCATGGTCTCTTCCAGCCCGCTGTTAACCAGATCGACTTCATCGGCCCCGTGCATGATGAACTCTTTTTCCTTAACGCTTACCTGCTTTCCTGTCAGTCCTTCAATCTGCCCGAGGATACGGGCGTTCATGTTTTCGGCGAATCTTTTTTCCATACGGCCATAGCGTACGTGACTGAGGTTCTTCAGCCATTCGAAATACGATACGGTCACTCCTCCTGCATTCAGATACATATCGGGCACGACCAGGATTCCTTTTTTAATGAATATTTCGTCCGCTTCCGGCGTCAGAGGGCCATTTGCGGCTTCTCCGATGATCTTAGCTTTTACATGGGGAGCGTTCGAGCTATTGATCACATTCTCTAGCGCGGCCGGTATCAGGATATCGCAATCCAGCTCCAGGGCCTTCCCCGAAGAGGCGAGGTTGGTGGCGCCGGGAAAATTCAGGATGCTGCCGGTTTTTTTCCGGTGCTGGAAGACTTCTTCCTCGTTTAATCCGGCAGGGTTCGCGATGGCCCCTTCGTATTCCGCCAGGGCGATCACTTTTGCGCCACCTTCCCGGAAGAACTTCGCGGCATGGTATCCCACATTCCCGAGCCCCTGAACGATCACCGTTTTGCCCTTCACCCCAGGCTTCAACCCCAGCTTGTCCATAATATCCTTCATATTACACACTTCCCGGATGCCGAAGAACACGCCCAAACCAGTCGCTTCGCGACGTCCGCGAACGCCTCCCTGTGTAACCGGCTTGCCGGTCACACAACCCAATGCGTCGATGTCCCCGGGTCGCATNNGTATACCGGCGGGTGATCTTTTCCAATTCGTAAGGAGTATATTTCTTGGGATCGATGGTGATGCCCCCTTTGGCGCCGCCAAAAGGCACGTTCACGATCGCGCATTTGAAAGTCATTAAGGCTGCCAGCGCCATCACTTCGTCCAGGT
>PLXD01000494.1 GCA_003151295.1 Chitinophagaceae bacterium
GGTGGCCAGTGGGCGGAAAAATCCTGTTGATATAAGGAGAGTAGAGGACAAAGATTTTAAGATACTTACAAAAAAACGATATTCATTTGCCTGGAAATCGGTTATAGAATCGGCAATTATTTATAAGTTACAGATACAAGGGGAAGATGATATCTTGGGTATAATGGGGATAATCGATGTGCCGGGAGATAAAAGAATCGAGATCAATCTTTTGGCCAATTCAGCAGAAAACCAGGGGCGAAATAAGATTTATGACCGGATTGCAGGTTGTCTGATCGCATTTGCCTGTAGTCTTTCGGTGGATAAATATAAAATTGACGCCTGCGTATCTTTGCTGCCAAAAACCGAACTGAGAAAGCACTATATGCAAAAATATCATATGATTGACGGAGGACGGCAGTTATACATCGAAGACGAAGCGTTGGATAATTTAATAAAAGAATATTTTATATGAATAATAGAAAAACATCTACGAAGGTAACGCCGGCAGAACTGGCCGGTGATGTTTTTATTGCGGCTACACTGACGTCGTCTCAAAAGAAAGAAGCCGATAAGCAATTGGCTGAGGCCAGAAAGAAAAACAAAAAACCAATGACTGAAGAGGTCAGGATGAGTTTAATGCTATTTCACATACGGTTTCGAATAGAGGATTATTTAGAGAATAAAGAATATGATCCTAAAATGAGCTTCGGTTACTTTCTTAAGGAGTATATCAATTTGCTCAATTTAAAACGAAAAGAATTTGCCGAACAAATTAGCATTGATGAAACTCTATTAAGCCAGTTAATTAACATGCACCGGATGCCTCCTGATTATTTGGCTATCCGGCTTGAAATCCACTCTAACAATAAAATTCCCGCCAATTATTGGTATAAGTTGGTCGAACGGGAAAAGGAACATCATATAAGGACTGATAAGGGATTAAGAAGAAGAGAAAGAAAATTTGTGCATAACAGGCTGGCTGTAAGTTAATTTTAGCGAAAGCCCCTACCTCGTGAGCCGAAGTTTTAACGAAGGCTCATTCGGAGCGAAGGCTTTCCACCGGATTCACATTAGCAGCCTTGATCGATTGATAACTGACGGTGATGAACGCGATCAGAACAGCCGCGAGACCCGCCGTCGCCAGGACCCACCCATGAATATCCACGCGATACGCAAAATCCTGCAACCACTTCTGCATCAGGAACCAGGCAACGGGCGAAGAGATAAGAATAGCCAGGCATACCAGTTTCAGGAAGTCCTTCGACAACATACCGACAAGAGCCGATACGCTTGCTCCCAGGACCTTGCGGATGCCTATCTCTTTTTTCCGCTGTTCGGCAGCATAGGCGGCGAGGCTGAATAATCCCAGGCATGCGATGATGAGCGCCAGGATGGTAAAGGAGAGAAATAGCTTGCCTGAGCGCCTTTCGGAACGATAAGCCGCGTTGAAATCCTCATCCATGAATGAATATTCAAAATGCTGGTTAGGCGACAAGGCATTCCATTTATCCTGCACCTTCGCAATAAAAGCGGAGAGACCTCCGGTATTCGTCCTTATACTTAAAGCGCCGTTACTGGCAGAGACGATCATGACCACTGGCGTGATGTTATCCCGCAGGGAGTTGAAATTGAAGTCTTTTACAAGTCCTATGACGCGATATTCTTTTATTGGCTTTGCTGTATCCTCCGAAGGAATAAATAATTTCCTATCCAGCGGGTCGCCGGCATAACCGAGCATCCTGGCGGCTGTCTCATTGATGAGTATCCCCAAAGAGTCCGATAAAAGCCGATCGGAAAAATTCCTCCCCTTCACCAGTCTGATGCCCATGGCAGGCAGGTACTCTTCGTCGACCGGCCATATCTCCGTGAACAGGGCGCTCTTCGTATCGGCTGTCCGTGAAGTGAACACCGCATTTGGCGCACGGAGACTGCCTGTCGGAAGGAAACTGCTCAGGCTCGCATTCATGACTTCGGGAAATTGACGGATCTGTTGAGCAAACGTTTTTGCATCTTCCAGCTCATTGACATTCTTGACTACCAGCACATGGCTGCGGTCGAAACCAAGGTCTTTCTGCTGAATATAATGGAGCTGGTTGTAGATGACCAGGGTGCCGATCATCAGGAATATAGAAATGGAGAATTGGAAAACGACAAGGGAGTTACGGAAATGACTGTCTTTGCCACCTGCTGAGCGTCTACCCTTCAAAACATGAATGGGTTGAAATCCGGAAAGAAAAAAAGCGGGATACGAACCGGCAAGAAGACTCACGATCAATACGATGGCCGCCAGTATGAGGGATAACCAACCTATAGAATGAGCAGTAACCGATAGTTCCTTATCCGCCACTTCATTGAAAAAAGGCAGCAGCGCCCAGGCTGCCAGCGCCGCTATGATGGCGGCGAAGCATGTTATCAACACCGATTCCGAAAGGAACTGTGCGACCAGGCGACCGCGGGATGATCCCAGCACTTTGCGCACACCTATCTCCCGGGCACGGTTGGCGCTTCTGGCCGTCGAAAGGTTCATGAAGTTAATGCAGGCGATGAGCAACACAAACAGGGCGATAGCCGAAAAAATGTATATATTCTCCGAGTTGTTGTTAGCGCCCAGCTCGTACTGTCGGTTGGATTGAAGATGAATGGCGGTGAGTGGGGTCAGGTCGAGCCTGATATAATTACCGGTCTGTTCCAGCTTCGCATAATTTTCCTCGCCGACAAATTTTCTGAAAAGGGCGGAGATACGCGGCGCCAGCTTTTTATAATCGGTCCCGGGCTTGCAGAGGATATAGGTACTCACGCTGAAATTGTTCCAAATGATCTCCCGGCTGGCGGCCAGGGAGGGCATGGACAAAAAATAATCAAAATTGAAATGCGATTGCACCGGGATGTTATGAATGACGCCGGTGATCTTATAATTTGTCTTGAAAGTGAAGAGATATAGATTCTGCCCGACTACATCCGTACGGCCGAAATATTTTTTAGCGGCTTTTTCGGTAAGCACGATGCAATTGGGCTCCGATAAGGCGTTAGCAGGATTACCCTGGATCATGGACAGGCTAAAAATATCGAAGATGCCTTCGTCTGCATACACTGTTTTATTTTCCTGCAAAATTTCGGCGCCTTTTTTGAACCGGATATCGCCGGCGGCTAATAGGCGCGCCGACCTTTCGACTTCCGGGAAATTACCGGTAAGGGCGGTGGCGAGTGGCGGGGGAGTAACGGCATAGGAAGCAACGCTTCCGCCATATTTTATATCGGCGTTGACACGATAGATTCGATCCGCCTTTGTATTGAATCGATCATAGCTCAGTTCGTCCATCACGTAAAACAGGATGAGCAGGAAGGTCGTTAACCCCAGTGCGAGCCCTGCGATGTTGATAATGGTAAAGCCTTTGTTTTTTAAAAGGCTTCGCATGGCTGTTTTGATATTGTTTCTGAACATGGAACGGGTTTTGGGTAACTTTTCGAAGTTAAGCTATTTCCAAAGTCTGATAATGATGCCCCGCCTGAAATCATCATTCCGTCCGCAAACTGTCTATAGGATTTGCCATCGCCGCTTTAATGGCCCGGAACGATACCGTAATAACCGTGATCAGCACCGCCAAAGACCCCGCCAATAAAAATATCCACCACCCGATAACCGTTCTGTAGGCGAAGTCCTGCAACCATTTGTGCATACCCCACCACGCGATCGGACAGGCGATGACGGCTGCCAGGATCACCAGCTTCAGGAAATCTGCCGACAACAACCCCACGATATGACCAGCGGTCGCCCCCAGCACCTTCCGGATCCCGATTTCTTTGGTCCGCTGCTCGGCAGCATAAGTTACCAGCCCGAATAACCCCAGGCAGGCTATAAAGATAGCGAAAAGCGCAAAGGAAATGAATAGGCTGCCCGTACGTTGATCGGATTGGTATAGCTTATTAAAATCATCGTCCATGAAGGAATAGTCGAACGGCTCCCCGGACGATTTATCCAGGGATTGGTAACGGTTTTTAAGCGCAGCGATGAGACCCGGAATATTCCCCGTATGGATCCGGAAGGAGATGTCATGTCTGTCTTCCGCGAGCTGGAAAACAATGGGCTCGATTTGTTCATGCAGGCTCTCTCCGTTGAAATCCTTCACTACGCCGATGATATGAAAAGCATCCTCCGGATTGGATCCCCTATAGACCGGCTTATTGACGGCATCGGTATCGGCATAACCCAGTAAATGAGCAGCCGTTTCATTGATCAACACCCCCGAGGAATCGGTCTGCATAGTTGGAGAAAAATTTCTGCCGCCGATCATTTTCATACCGAGAACGGGAATATATTGAGCGTCGATAAACCATCTTTGCAGTAAAAACGCCTCATCCGTTTTCGCCGTCACGTCTTTATAGTAGGTAATAAAACCGCCATGCACCCTGCTGGGCAAAGAACCCGTCATCGTGCTGCCGGTAATACCCGGTAATTTTTCTGCTTCCTCCCGGAATATATTTGCCTGATTTGCGAGGTGGTTCGTGTTATTGACTATTAACACCTGGTCGCGGTTAAAACCCAGGTCACGGTTCCGGATATAACGGAGCTGGCTATCGATCACCAGGGTACCGATGATCAGGGCAATGGCGATAACGAACTGGAAGACGACCAGCCCGTTTCGAAACCAGCCGCTTTTAAAGCCCATGGCCAACCGCCCTTTCAAGACCTGTATGGGTTTAAACGCCGATAAATAGAACGCCGGATAACTGCCGGCCAGCAAACCTATGGCCAATGGACCCAACAAAAAAGAGATCAGAACCCATTTCTTACCCAGCGCATCGATATGAAAATCCTTCCCGGACAATTGATTAAAATAAGGTAGCAAGAGGGCCACGATCAAAACAGCCAGCAACATCGCCATCACGCTTGTCAACACAGATTCCATGAGGAAGCCGGCGATCAGATCCCTACGGGACGAGCCCAGTACTTTTCTTACACCCACTTCCTTTGAACGGTCGGCGCTCCTTGCCGTAGAGAGGTTCATAAAATTCGTACACGCGATCAGCAATATAAAAACGGCGATCACCATGAAAACAGTGACGGTCTGTATACTGCCGTTGGTCTCGAATTCCCTGCTGACATTCGAATAAAGGTGGACACGGGTCAGCGGAATACAGTATTCCCTGAAATAATCCCCATGTTTTTTCATGTCGTCCAGGTTGCCATTCTCCAGTCGCTGTATCTGGGGCTCCACAAATTTTGTCACGATGGCAGCCATCATCCGATCGATGTCCGCAGCCGTTACCCCGGGCTTTGCCAACAGGTAAGTGGCGCTATGAGGANNCGGATGAATTCGAAATGAAAATGGGAGGCGGCCGGTATGTCTTTTATGACCCCCGTGATCTGATAGGTAGAAGTATCCATGTTATCTTCTTCCGTGATCAGGGTCTTGCCCAGGACATCCGTACTATTGAAATATTTTTTTGCGATCCGCTCGGAAATGACCATCGTATGGGGTTCCACGAGGGCCGTTCGGGGATCCCCATTGATCATGGGCAATGTGAATATGGAGAATATGCCTGGATCGGCAAATACCATATTGGACTCGATCTCTTTGTCATTCCCCTTGCTGACCATTATGTCGCCCTGGTAACGAATACGTACGGCATTTTCAATCCGTGGGTAATCCCTGACCAGTTCGGGGCCCATGGGGAACGGTGCAAAATTGCCAATCACGCTGTTTCCATTGAGATGAACGTCATAGACGATCCGAAAGATCCGGTCCGCC
>PLXD01000427.1 GCA_003151295.1 Chitinophagaceae bacterium
TAAAATCGCCGGCCATAGACATTCCCCAACTCGGAGGAGAGGGTATCTGCTGTCGCAGCCGCAAATGCGGCGGCCATCATTAATTGCCAAAGGTGCTGGCGAGGTGGTGACAGGAAAGCTACGAGCCCTGCGAGGGCAGCCACGCCGGCATTGGCAAAAACCTGTCCAGGGCTCCGGATTCCTTTTTCGTTTTCCGCCAGGCCATGCTGCCGCTTCCAGGATAATTTCCAGGAAGTGGCGGCAGTCCCTGCAAGAAAAAAAAGCGCCATAAAGGTCCGCCCGGTAACGCCGCCGCCGCTGAAGACCGCACTGGCCAATAAAACACCCGTAAGGGCGGCTGTCACTGTCAGTTTATGAGAGCTGACGCTATACAGGGCGCCCGCCCCGAGAAATATCATTACCAGTAATAGTTCCGAAACTTTCATAATCAGGTTGAAACTTAGTTAAAATTTAAATAGATTACATTATTGTTTAAGCTAAACCAAAACCAGCTAATTTGTCATGATCCAAAAGTATAAAAACAATGCTATTGAATGGAATAGCATCTTTAACTTGAAAAATTTTTTTCAGTTGTTATTGGGAACTGCTCTGGCTGTATTGGCAATGAAAGGCTTTATGATCCCCAATCGGTTTCTGGATGGTGGCATTACGGGTATCTCTATTTTGTTCCACGAAATATTTCATATCAATATCAGCCTCTNNCGTCATCGTACTCAATGCGCTCTTCATTTACCTCGGATATAAAAGAATTGGGAAAACGTTTGCAGTCCAGACAACCATTGCCGTTATCTTCCTTTCGCTAGGCCTTCTTTTTATTGATATCAAACCGATCACAACAGACAAATTGCTGATCGCTATTTTCGGTGGTATCCTGATCGGCACCGGCGTGGGCCTGGTAATCAGAAGTGGCGGTGTGATAGATGGTGCCGAGGTAATCGCTGTTTTCACCAGAAGGAAAACAGGTTTCTCAAACAGTGAGATTATCATGCTCATCAACACCATCATTTTTTCAATTGCAGCTTTCGAGTTTGGCATCGAAACAGCGATGTATTCCATCATCACCTATTTCACAGCAACCAAAGCAACGGATTATGTGGTGGATGGCATTGAAGAATATACAGCGATGAATATCATCTCTGCGCATCAGGAAGAAATAAAAAGCTTTCTGGTGAACGAATTAGGGAAAGGCATCACCGTCTATAAAGGAGAAAGAGGTTATCTGCCCGGAAGTTTTGATATTAAAACAGATTGTGAGATTATTGTTACTATTGTTACCCGTTTGGAAATAAAACAGATCCAGGATGCCTTAATAAAGATAGATCCCAGGGCATTTGTATACGTGCAAAGCATTAAAGAAGCCACCGGCGGAATATTAAAAGCAAAGGCTCATGCAAAGTAAGGAACAGCAGATGAAAGGGTTTGTTATAAACCTGCTGGAAATAAATCTGCCGGAATTTTATTACTACCATAACGTTGAACATACTTTGTATGTGCTGGATAAAGCTATGGAGATTGCCAAACAGGAGAAATGCTCCCCTGAAGAGATCCGCTTATTATATGCAGCCGTATTATGGCACGACACAGGTTATTTAAAAACCTATGCTGGCCATGAAGAAGAGAGTTGCAAGCTGGCCCGGCAATATTTGCCTGCCTATGGCTATTCCACCGCTGATATAAATAAAATATGTGGGATGATAATCGCTACGAAAACACCCCAGTCCCCGCAAAATAAATCAGAAGAAATCATTGCCGATGCAGACCTTGAATATTTAGGAACAGAACTCGTTGGGAAAAAGACAGAAGATTTATTTGAGGAAATGCTATACTTAAACCCTGGGCTGACGAAAAGTCAATGGAACCACGCGCAAGTTTTATTTTTGCAACAGCATCATTATTTTACAAAATATTGTAAAGAAAGAAAAGAACCGGTAAAACAGGAGTACCTGAACAAATTGATCCGTGAGTTAAGATAGCAAAGAAATTGTATTTTTTATTTTATTGCCTTAAAGATAAATATTATAAATTTATAGCTATGTACAAGGTAACCCCCTGCTTTTCCTTGCCATTCGTGGCGATCATATCACTGTTTATTTTGTCATCTTGCAATAATCATACGGTTGATATCCCCTTCCCGATAAGCGATAGCGCATTCCCTCAGCCGCTAAGCCAACCACTGAAATTCAGCGCCCCGAAACAATTAAACTGGGTCACCGTTAAGACCGGTACTATAAAACCCGAAATAAAAAAATTAGATATTGACGCACTGCCATCTGCCCCTTATGATGCTTCGGGTTTCAAACCCTTTCCCAAACCACCCGAAGTAGCCCGCTTTGACTTTAATGCCTTGCCGGATTCAGCTTTCGACCTGGATAAAATACCTTCAAAACCATTACAATTCAAAATCTCTGTGTTAGCTCCTCCTTCGATTGTAAAAACATCCCTACTTTCCCCAAAAAGCGGAGCCACGCTTTCTATTTTGAATGTCGAGCAATCACTGGGTCTTCATGGAAGAATTTTCTACTGCTTGATGCAGGATAAAAGCGGGATTATCTGGTTTGGCACCGATAAGGGGATTTGCAGGTTTGATGGTGAGTACATGGAAACCTATTCCTCCCTGCATTGCATAGATTTGATTGAAGATAAAAATGGCAGTATATGGTTTATAAATGCCCGAGGCATTGGAATGATAGATACCCGCACCGGGCTGATGAACCTTTCCAATGCTATAAACACCCCATTTCCCAAACTTCCAAAAATGATCATGGATGATAATGGTCGTATTTGGGTTACCAGGATAGGAAGCCGGGGAGCGGCTATCATAGATCCCAAAACCCAAACTTATAAAGAGCTTAATAGAAGTTCGGGATTATCCGGCTCTGATAGCTGGGGCGTTTTTGAAAATACTCATAAAAATATATGGCTTACTACCAATGATGGCGCAGATATCATTAACCCTGAAAAAAACAAAATAAGTTATTTAAGAAAGAACAATGGCCTTGCCAACGATACTTTACAGGCCATAATGGGTGATAAAAAAGGCACAGTGTGGATGGCATTTAAAGGTGGCGGTGTGGCCGCGGTGGATATAGTACGAGGCTCCATCACAAACTATGGAAGGTTGCAGGGTTTTGAAAATAACCTCACCTACCGCTTAATATCTGACAATAAGGACAGGATTTGGATGGCTACGGATCACGGGTTGGCTATCGCAGACCCGGTAAATAGGCTGTTTAAGTATCCCACAGAGAATGAAGGCATCACCAGTGATTATATCCTTGATTTATTCCCTGATAATAAACAAAGGGTTTGGGTGGTAACATACGGGGCGGGAATATATATTATAGATCAAAATGCCGAAATGGTTTATCCGATAGGCAAAAAAAATATTTCAACCTTGTTCCAAGATGCAGGCGGAAAAATTTGGGTAGGTTCTTCGTCTGAGGGGATTTACATATTGAATGGAGAGAAAAAAACAGCAACGCATTTGGACAAGGAACATGGTTTCAGCGATAATTTTATTCAATCTTTTTTGGAAGTAAATGGGAAACTTTGGGTCACCAGTGATGGCGGCCTCGATATTATTGACCAGACGCATAAAACCATCGAACATACCGGAAGGAAAGAAGGGCTTCTCAGCGACACGGTTTATTCCGTACTAAAAGATATCAAAGGCAATACCTGGATCACGGGTCCGTCTGAAGGCATTGAAATCATCGACTCGGCAAAAACAACAATCCGGCGGGCGGACAAAGCGGATGGACTGAGTGACAATAACATTTTGAGTGTCAAATCGGACAAACAGGGGAGGATATGGGTAGCCACCTATTTGGGTGGAATTGATGTGATCGACCCACACACATGGACCATTCGATATTTGAACAATGCCCCCGGATTAAAGGACACCTGTTTCCGGATGTTAATGCCGGATAAATATGGCAGGATGTGGATAGGAACGGATAAAGGCATTTATATTGCAGATATTAAACAAGGTACACTCACTTCCATCAGCACAACGGAAGGCTTATCCAATGACTATATATCGTCTTTGATCGAATACAAAGACTATGTTGTGGCAGGAACGCATAATAAAATAAATATCATAACTCCCCCAATATCTGCAAGTGATGCCGGCACAAAAACGGCTCAGGGAAAATGGAAAGTTTCGCTCCTGGCCAAATCCGAAGGCCTGGTTATGAATCAAAATGCGTGGGAAGTAAATATTATTACCGATAAAGGTCAATACCTCTGGGGGGATATTGGAATTACCATCATCAATGATATTAAAGAAGATCATGACAGCGCAGCTACCTACATTACCGGGCTGGATATTATGAACCAACCCCGGTATTTTGCAAACCCGGTATCCATTCATGAACACGATACTTTGTGGAGCGCAGATTCTTTTTATGTGAAAGGCCAATCACCTGTAACTACAGGTTATATACAACCAGTCGGATTTCGATGGGACAGTATTTCCGGACCTTATAACATGCCCGAAAACCTTAGCATCCCCTATGATCAAAATTATATTCAATTTCAATTTGCACAAGCGAATTTAGGCAGGCAGGAAAATACCACGTACAGCTATATGCTGCAAGGGATCGATAAAAAATGGAGCAGCTTCAGCAACAAAACAATGACGGATAATTATCTGAACCTGCCACCGGGAAACTATACGTTCAAAGTTTGCAGCAAAGCGATCAGTGGCCTTTGGGGAAAGCCGGTAACTTTTAGTTTTACCATCACGCCGCCCTGGTGGCAAACATGGTGGGCTTATGCCATTTATATTTTATCATTGGGCGGGGTTATTGCGGGCTTCATCCAATATCGCTCGAAACAATTGCTTCTTGAAAATCGTGTTCTCGAAGAAAAAGTAGCCCACCGAACCAATCAGCTGAAGCAATCTTTGGAAGATCTGAAATCGACCCAATCCCAACTCGTTCAATCCGAGAAAATGGCCTCCCTGGGTGAGCTGACAGCCGGTATAGCTCATGAGATACAGAACCCTTTGAATTTCGTTAACAATTTTTCGGAAGTGAATATTGAATTAACGGAAGAATTAAAGGATGAATTGAATAAGCTCCCTCTTTCGCCTTCCGAAAAATTGAATATTGAAAAAATTGCCGATGACATCCGAACTAATCAGGAGAAAATAACCTATCATGGAAAGCGCGCGGATTCTATTGTAAAAGGGATGCTGCAGCACAGCCGCAGCAGCAATGGCCTGAAAGAGCCGACGAATATCAATGCCTTGGCAGATGAATATTTGCGATTGGCTTATCATGGGTTGCGCGCAAAAGACAAATCATTCAATGCAACCATGAAAACCGATTTTGATGAAAGCATCGGGAAAATAAATATTGTAACCCAGGATATCGGAAGGGTCATCCTCAATTTAATCACCAATGCATTTTATGCCGTAACGGAAAAAAAGAATCAAAAACCAAATGGGTATGATCCGACCGTTTCGGTAAGCACAAAAAAAATAAAAGACAAGATTGAAGTGCATATACGGGATAATGGCAATGGGATACCCCAAAAAGTAATGGATAAGATATTTCAACCCTTCTTCACAACAAAACCGACAGGCCAGGGAACGGGCCTGGGTTTATCGCTGAGCTACGATATCATCAAAGCGCATGGCGGTGAATTGAAAGTGGAAACAAAAGAAAATGAATTTGCGGAGTTTGTTATTACGCTGCCGCAATAAACCCTAAATCAATTTATGAAAATTTTAGTAGTTGACGATGAAATGGATATCCAGACACTGTTTGAACAGCGCTTCAGAAAGGAGATCAGAAACAAAATCGTGGAATTTGTATTTGCATTTTCAGGTGAAGAGGCTATTTCCTATCTCGGACGGTATCCTCATGAAGCAGTGCTGATACTCTCCGACATTAACATGCCCGGCATGAGCGGACTGGAACTTTTAGGTTATATCAAACAAAAATATTCGGCGCCCCCTCCCATTGTAATGATGATTACGGCTTACGGTGATGCGGAAAATTATAAGATGGCCATCGAGCTGGGTGCGGATGATTTTTTAACCAAACCCGTTGATTTCAACGTATTAAAAGAGAAATTAAAAATTACAAGCTGATGGCAAAAATTTTAGTAGCCGATGATGAAACGGATCTGGAAATGCTCATCAAACAGAAATTCCGCCAAAAGATCAGGGAGCAGAAATATGAATTCATTTTTGCGGTTAACGGCAATGATGCACTGGAAAAAATCCGCGAGCACCCCGATGTGGATATTGTGCTTAGTGATATTAATATGCCGGAAATGGATGGGCTGACTTTACTCAGCAGGTTGAGTGAATCAAGTCCGTTAATAAAATCAGTGATTATTTCTGCCTATGGGGATATGGAAAACATACGCACGGCAATGAACCATGGCGCTTTCGATTTTATAACCAAGCCTATTAATTTTGAAGACCTTTCGGTAACGATGGAAAAAACCATCAAACATGTTGCACAAATACGTGAAACCCTGAAAGCCATAAAAGAAAACAATATCCTTAAAATGTATGTAGATGAAACGGTACTGAATTTCATGGGGAGCCGTGAATTTGAATCTTCCCTGATTGCAAATGAAACAATTGAAGCTACCGTGGTTTTCATCGACATCTGCAGCTTTACTTCCATCAGCGAAAACGAATCTGCAGATATTGTAGTAAGCCTTCTGAATAAATATTTTGACGTGATGGTGAATGAGATCATTGCCCAGGGCGGCTATATCGATAAATTCATTGGCGATGCTATCATGGCTGTTTTCCGCGGAGAGTATCATTTAGACAGGGCTATTGATGCCTGCCTTGCCGTAAGGATACAAATTGAAAAATTACCTTCTTTCTCCTCTGCTATTTCTTTTTCACCAAAGGTTTCCATTGGCATTAACAGTGGCGAAATGATTTCCGGCAATATCGGTTCAGCTAATTTGAAAAGATTAGATTACACAGTCATTGGGGATACCGTGAATGTTGCAAAACGTTTACAATCCGCCGCGAAAGAAAATCAAATTATCATCAATGAAAATGCCTACCAAAAAGTAAAAGAATCCTTTAATTGTAAAAAAGTAGGTGAAATAAGTCTGAAAAACAAATCCCACCCAATGAATGTGTATGAAGTGATGGATTGATTTAATCGCCCACCGCCACCCGCGGAGCCAGGAGCTTGTAGAGCACCGGTGTGACCACGCGGATCAGGATCGTGGAGCTCAGCAGGCCGCCAATGATCACCAGGGCCAGGGGAGAATAGAGGGGATTATTCTCCGCTACCAGGGGGATGAGCCCGCCGATGGCCGTCAGGGTGGTGAGGATAATGGGAACGAAGCGGGTTTCGCTGCCCTCCTGGATGGCGTCTTCCAGGCACATCCCGTTTTTACGTAACTGATCCGTATAATTAATGTATAAGGCAAAAAAAAATCCTTTGCTTATTTCAAAGCGATCGTCTTGATTAACCAATCCAATGACTTAAGCATCGTCGGCAGGATCTCTTCTTTAGGCACCATTTTTTCGAATCGCTCCCGGATGGCAAGGGAAACCCATCCATGCACCATCCCCCACACGGTCATGGCCATCACATCAAGATCCGTCTTTCTGACAAATCCCCGCTCCATACATTCATCCAGGGTCGCTTTCAGGTTGTTGAGCGCGGAATCACCACCGACCCATACACAATCGGGCCCTTTGATTTGCGCCAGCGTTTCCATAGGCGCCCGCAGTATGAACATAAGGTCATAATACTCCCGGTTCTCCATCCCGAAGTGGATATAATTCTCGCCCATTTTATGGAGCCGGACCAGGGGATTTTCGATAGCCGGCAGGTCCTTGTTCAGTTCCTGGAATTTCTGGAACCCTATATTATGCAGGTCATAGAATATTTCATCCTTGTCCTTGAAATAAAGATAGACCGTGGTAGGGCTGTATTCGATCAAGTCGGCTATCTTACGGATAGACACGCTCTCAAATCCTTCTTCGACGAAAAGTTTCATGGAAGCCTCCAGGATCATTTTCCGGATCTCCAGCTTTTGTTTCTCCTTCCTTTCTGCTATACCCATATTTTAATTAACGATACAAATATAATTAACACTGTTAATAATTCAAATTTTTATTCACAAAGGGTTTCCGTAGGTTTGCCGAAGAGAGGTTAATTCATGGATAAATTTATTGTTTCCGCCCGAAAATACAGACCACAAAATTTTTCCATGGTGGTCGGCCAATCACATATCACTACCACCCTGAAGAATGCGATCCGCAATAACCAGTTGGCGCATGCTTTCCTGTTCTGCGGTCCACGGGGTGTAGGCAAAACCACCTGTGCAAGGATCCTGGCTAAAGCCATCAACTGTGAGCATCCTCAAGCAGATGGAGAGGCCTGTAATCAATGCCATTCCTGCGTCTCTTTTAACGAAGGAACCTCCCTCAATATTCACGAGCTGGATGCAGCCAGCAATAATTCGGTAGACGATATCCGGACCCTGGTGGAACAAGTAAGGTTTGCCCCCCAGGCAGGCAAATATAAGGTCTATATTATAGACGAGGTGCATATGCTCAGTTCTTCGGCTTTCAACGCCTTTCTTAAAACACTGGAAGAGCCTCCTCCCTATGCCATTTTCATCCTGGCGACGACCGAGAAGCATAAGATCCTGCCAACGATCCTTTCGCGCTGTCAGCTGTTCGATTTCAAACGCATCACTACCAATGATACGGTGGAACACCTGCAGGAGATCTGCAATAAGGAATCCATCCGGGCAGAAAAACCGGCCTTACAGCTGATTGCACAGAAGAGTGAAGGCTGTATGCGGGATGCTTTGAGCATACTCGATAAGATCGTGAGTTTTACCAATGGCGAATTGAGCTACCAGAATACCCTGGAACACCTGAATATACTGGACGCCGATTATTACTTCAGGCTACTGGAAGCCATGTTGCAACAAGACCTGGCAGGGGCACTCCTGCTCTATGAAGATATCAACCGCAAAGGATTTGAGGGAGACCTGGTCCTGAACGGATTTGCCGAATTCATACGCAACCTCCTGGTATGCAGGGACGAGCGAACGGCTTCACTCCTGGAAGTGGTAGAAAGTTTTAAGGATAAATATGTGACGGTTTCCCAAAAAGCCGGAGCCGCCTATCTTATCAGCGCGCTGAATGTGCTGAACGAGGCCGAACTTGCTTACAAAGTTGCTCGCAATAAAAGATTGCACGTTGAAATGGGCCTGATCAAACTCTGTTACCTCCAGCAGGCGCTGCGGCTGACGGGAGATGGAGAAAACGGTCCGAAAAAAAAACTGGCTGAGGCAGCCAGATCGGTGGCCTGGCGGAATATTCCGGCTATGGAGGCCGTGGGCGGGGTAAGCGGGGAAAGGTCAGCGGAGAGAGAGAAAGGGTCTGCGGTAATCGTTGAGACGGGCCCTAAACTCCTGATCGAGACGGGTCCTTCGGAGACCAATCAAACACCGGCACGGACAATCCAAACTCCTGCGCTGATCAGCCAAACAGCATCGAGGACAGGCGGCATGAAAACAGGAGTTTCTCTGGGGTCCTTGTCCAGTATAAGGCAGCAGTTCGCTATCAAACAACCCGACGATCAGTTAAGAAGTAAGGCATTGTCTGCCGATAGCCTTCAACAGGCCTGGGATGAATACACCCTGAAACTCAGAGAACTAAAGAACCCGGCGGTACAAAGCTTCGTCAGGGCCATTCTGGAGATACAAAGTGAAAATCTTTTCGGAGTGGTGACCCACAATAACCTGGAAATGAAATTTATCGAGCAGGAGAAAAGAAGCCTGTCAGAACATTTACAAAAATCCTTTAATAATAAGACCCTCTCCTTTTCCATCTCTATAAGAGAAAATACGGAAACAGAAGAACCTGCCGAAAAACAGCTCAACAAGCGAGAGCAATTCCTGCAAATCGTTGAGCAATACCCGCTGGTAAAAGAACTAAAAGACAGATTGAAACTCGAATTAGATTATTAAGTACACACGCAATTCGTTAAATTATTACAGAAGATTTTGATATATACCCGAATCGTGGGAACTTTGCTACTATCTTTATATGACAGCCAATTCAAATCATCAGGTTTTCCAGACCTCCTCGCCCGGCCGCTGGCAACGTTTTAAATGGGGGGGCAGGATCCTGCTTCTCTTCCTGATATTGGGTATCCTGATCATTTCCATCGCTCTTTCGCGTGCATATACCCCCTCCCTGCCAAGGATTAAGGAACAGAGCCAGTTGTACAAGAAAGTGCTGGACACGAGCCGCACCTTCCTGTTCAAGAATAGCCTGGTCGAGCAATACGGGGGTTTCCGTAAATATATCAATGAGAAAGTCCCGTACCGGCAGGGGGCTTTTCCCGGGCAAAAAAAAGATTCCAATAAGTCCGGGTTCAACCCTTTTTCAGCGGACTCCGGATTTCGGTCCTTCAATAAATTCCCTATGGGTATCCGTGCCGCCTTTTATGTCGACTGGGATGCGCAGTCATTCCTGTCCCTCCAGCAGTATGTCTCTAAGATGAACCTGGTGATCCCGGAATGGATCTTTATCGACCCTGCTGCCGATACCGTCTACACCAATATCGATGACCGCGCCTGGTCCGTGATGAAGAATGCCGGGGTCAAAATCATGCCGGTCCTCTCGAATAATTATAAGGAAGTATTCCGGGGTGATGCCGTACACCGGATCATCAACGATTCTGCNNCCTGGAAAAAAACCATTTTGCCGGCGTGAATGTAGACTTTGAAGAATTGCAGGAAAAAAAGAACGAGAACCTGGTGAAATTCCAGCGCCAACTCTATGAGCGGTTGCATGCAAAAAACCTGATGGTCACCCAGGATGTGATGCCCTTCAATGAAGATTATAATTTCAAAGAGCTCTCCAAATATAATGACTACCTGTTCCTGATGGCATATGACCAGTATTCCGACAATACGGGTCCCGGGCCCGTCTGTGATCAGAAATGGATCGAAGGAGCCGTGGATAATGCCGTGAAGAATATCCCCACTGAAAAACTGATCCTGGCGTTGGCGGCTTATGGCTATGACTGGAAATTGGGAAAAGAAGTATCGGCCAGGGTTGTAAGTTACCAGGAAGCCCTGGTGACGGCGAAGGACCAGGATGCCACGATCGATTTCGATAATAATTCCTACAATCTTCATTACGATTACGAGGATGACGATAATACAAAGCACCAGGTGCAATTCACTGATGCAGCTACGACTTTCAACGCACTGCGGTTTGCCACGGAATATGGGCTGAGCGGGACCGCGGTTTGGAGGTTGGGATCGGAAGACCCCCGGATCTGGGATTTTTATGACCGGGATATGCGCAAATCCGCGATCGGAGATTTTGACTTTAAGGCATTTAGCCGGGTGGACGCACTGGCCAATTTTGATTTCGTCGATTATGAAGGCAGCGGGGAAGTGCTGGATATCATCGCCACGCCTAACAGCGGAAAGATTACCCCCGAAGTGGACACCTCCGAAATGCTGATCAGCGAAGAGACCTATGATAGTCTGCCTTCCAAATTCGTGGTAAGGAAATATGGCACGGACGATTCAATGAAGCTGGTGCTGACCTTCGACGATGGACCCGATCCCCGTTATACGCCGAAGATCCTGGACATCCTGAG
>PLXD01000477.1 GCA_003151295.1 Chitinophagaceae bacterium
CTTTTTTGCCGCTGATATTTTTATTGCGTAAGTCGATCAGCAGCAGGTGGTTGTCCGTTCCACCGGAGATGATATCATATCCTTTATCCACGAATACTTTGGCCATTGCCTGGGCATTGGTGAGGATCTGTTTGGCGTAGACTGTAAAATCGGGAGACAGGATCTCACCGAAGGAGACGGCCTTGGCGGCGATCACATGTTCGAGGGGACCGCCCTGTGTGCCGGGGAATACCGCCATATCGAGCAGGTTGCTCATCGGGCGGATATTGCCTTTTACATCCTTGAGGCCGAATGGGTTATCAAAATCTTTCTTCATTAAGATGACGCCTCCGCGCGGACCCCTCAGGGTCTTATGCGTGGTAGAGGTCACGAAATGGCAATGCTCGAAGGGGGAATTCAGGAGACCCTTGGCGATCAGGCCGGCCGGGTGTGCCATATCGCAAAACACGAAGGCGCCGATCTCGTCGGCGACTTTGCGGATCCGAGCATAGTCCCAGTCACGGCTATAGGCAGAAGCGCCGCAGATGATGACCTTCGGCTTCTCGGCTCTTGCCTGTTTTTCCAATTGGTCGTAGTCGACGCGTCCGTCCTCTTTTTTCACGCCATAGGATACGGCATGGTATAGTTTTCCGGAGAAATTCACGGGAGAGCCGTGTGTGAGATGACCGCCCATGCTCAGGTCCAATCCCAGGATCGTATCGCCGGGTTGCAGGATGGCGAGCAACAAGGCGGCGTTTGCCTGTGCGCCGCTATGTGGTTGGACGTTGGCGTACTGGCAGTTGAAAATTTCTTTCAGCCGGTCGATGGCCAATTGCTCTACCTGGTCGACAATTTCGCAGCCTCCGTAGTATCTTCTGCCGGGATAACCTTCGGCATACTTATTCGTCAGTACCGTTCCCATGGCCTGCATGACGGGCAGTGACGTGAAATTTTCCGAAGCGATCAGTTCGATTCCGTGGCGCTGGCGTTCCAACTCCTTTTGAATGAGATCAAAAACCAAAGTATCTTTTTGCATGGCGCAAAAATAGGCCAACTATCCATTAAATTCACTATTTTCACACGCATTTTTGAGGTAAAATAGTAGTGTGCGGCGTTTGGAGCGCTATTGATGAAAAAAAAATTTACATGAAAGCAATCATCCCTGTTGCTGGAGCAGGCACCAAATTACGTCCGCATACATATACGCAACCGAAAGCTCTCATACCCCTGGCAGGAAGAACGATCCTCAGCATCATCGTGGATCAGTTGATGGAAGCGGATATTACTGAATTCATCTTCATCGTCGGATACCTGGGAGAGAAGATCCAGGATTACGTCAAACAGAAATACCCGCAGTTATCCGTTCATTTTGTTTACCAGAACGAGCGCCATGGCATCGGCCACGCGATCCTGCTCACCAAGGGGATCGTGGGGGACGACGAGGTATTTATCGTGCTCGGGGACACGATCTGCGAATACAATGTCAGGGAAGTATTGGAAATCCCTCATTCATTGCTCGGTGTCAAGCGGGTGGATGATCCCCGGAATTTCGGGGTGGCCGAGCTGGACGACGACGGAGGTATCAATCGTGTCGTCGAGAAGCCCCAGATCCCCAAATCGAATATGGCCCTGGTAGGTATCTACCGGATCAAGGAGACCGCTAGCCTGTTCAACTGCCTGGAGAACAATATCCGCAACCAGCTCACCAGTTATGGAGAATACAATCTCACCGACGCCATCGAATGCATGATCCGTAGCGGCGTGCGTTTCCAGGCTTTCAAGGTGCAGAACTGGTTCGATTGCGGCAAGAAGGAGACTCTGCTGGAATCCAATGCCAAATTGCTTAAAAAATTCGGCGGCAGCATCGCGGACGATCATCATTTTGAAAATACGATCATCATCCAGCCGGTCAGCATTGCAGCCGGATGCGATATCCGCAATTCCATCGTGGGTCCCAACGTGGCCATCGGGGAGAAGACCCGGGTGAACTACTCCATTATAAAGGATTCCATTATCGGTTCTTTTGCCGATCTCTACGATATCGTGCTGACCCATTCCCTGATCGGCAGCGATACGGAGGTCAAGGGGGAATCTCGCAGCCTCAATATCGGGGACAATACCGAGATCGACCTGGGAGAATCTTAGGAGAACTTAGGAGAATTTTAAGAGAATCTTAAGAGAACGTAGGAGAGAACCAATCGCTGAAACCTGGGACTAAAAGCTGAGGATCAGGCCAATATAAAAAAATCATAATATTATTTTTTTAACGACTTGCCTGCAAATTGACCCCTATATCCTTCCCGATAATCTTCGTCCAATTCCATTTGCTTTTTTCTGAAAATTTTGGTAATTTCATGCACCGAAAGAATCAGAAAACCTATTTTATGCGAAATAACAAAAAACTACTCTCGCTTTTCTTGTTGTTTCCGATGGCTTTTTTTGGCTTGAGGGCTCATGCATGTAACGGGAAAAATGCATGTAGTGGGAAAAAAGATGGCTCCCTGCATGGATACGTGACCGATGCAGTCACAAAAAAACCGCTTCCGGGAGTAATTGTTTCCGCGCTGGTTCCCGGCACCACCAATAGTTATAAAGAAGTGCTGACCGATTCGGTTGGCTACTTCCACTTCCCTCAATTACCGGCTTCTCCTGTCACCGTCCAATTTGATAAAAAAGGGTATCAGCTCTTTAAACGACCCGGTGTGCAGATCAGGGAAAAGACGACGATCAAATTAGATGTGGAATTCCTGCCTGAAGGGGTCGAGCCTGAAGACAATGAAGATGGAGATGGCGAGAGCTCGGAATATCCCTTTTTGAGAATGCTGCAGTCTAATTAGTATGCTGCAGTCCAATTAAGTTCCCTCGAATTATCTACTGCGCAATTATCTACTGCAAAATCAGGTTCTGCACATTTATCTCCTGTTTTATTCTTCACTTATATTTTTCGTTTTATTGATTTGCATTTTCACTTCACGTTTTGATTCGCGTTTTCTTTCCGCGTTATTCGCGTTATTCCCTATTTCCCGGGCAGCGGCACGACAGGCAGGCTCTCGTTTCCATTTCCGCCCACGGATTGAACGGCAAAGAAATAATTGTCCTTCGAATAGGGCAGGCTCATTTCCGTTTGCGTGGTGAAGATCTTTTTCTGCCACTGCGATTCCGTCGTTTCCCGCATCATTATATAATACCCGATAGTTTGGCCGGTTGGCGGGGCTTTCCAGGACAGGTAAGTGGCATTCGATAGATTGGAAACATTGATCTTTACATCGGCCGGTCTGGAGGGAGCTTTCGCCAGGTTGGCCAGGCAGGAGAGGTTTAGCGCGGTGTTCTTGCGGAGGTATTCGAAATCCATGAATTCGGGGAGGTCGCCGTATTGGATGCCTTTATCCGTGCGGACGTCCTGGTGCTGGTGATTGAAATTTTCATTCATCTCCGTAATGCGGACGGCGGTAAAGCCTCTTTGCACGAAGGATGTGTGATCCCCTCCGCGCAGGAAACGGTCATTGCGGTAGATCATGACGACCTGCAGTTGATCTACATATCTCTCCCCGGTCTCCTTCACATACCTTGCCAGTTGCCGGCAGGAGCCATCATTTTCCAGCCCATACTGCCGTATGAAGGATGCTTTTTTTTCGATGTCCAGGGCGGGTAAGCCCTCGCTGAATACGCGTACTTTGGTATTGTCTATGAGGTTGGTCTCATTGCTGTGGTTGCTGCCTACGATATCGTTATTCAACATCGCTTCTACTTGCCAGTTACCCGTCTTCGCTTTTTCGGCGAGGTGATCGCTGCCGAGCAGGCCTTGTTCTTCTCCGCAGACGATCACGAACAGGATGGTGGCAGGAAAGGAGTGGCGGCTCATGATACGGGCGCATTCGATGACGGCAGCCGTCCCACTTCCATCGTCATTGGCTCCCGGTGCGTCCGAGATGCGATTCAGGGGATCCGAAACCCGGCTGTCCATGTGTCCGCTGATGAGGAAAATCCTTTTGTCGGCAGTGTCTGTACCCTGCAAGGTTGCCATCACGTTTGCCATATCTGCGGGCTTGTCTACCCGTTTGCCATCGGGGGGGCCTATCCATTGATCAAGCTCCACATGCAGCTGCCCGTTACTCTGCGCCGCGAATTCCCTGAACCGGGAAAGGATCCAGCTGCGGGCTGCGCCGATCCCTTTGCGGGAATCTTTGGTGTCGCTCAGGGTATGGCGGGTGCCAAAGCCGACCAGGGTATGGATATAGGAGTGCAGGCTATCGGCGTTCACTTCGCTGACCATCCTTTCTATTTCAGGATCTCTTTGGATCACGGTCTGTGCCGATAGCGGGTAAGACAGGAGCGAGGCTATGCTAAAGAGGCAGGTGGAGATGAACGATTTTCCCATGAACCATTAATTTATCCACTAAAGCTAGTGTATCTTTTTATGATTTTTTGAACGCCCATTTCCAGAGCGTTTTCCATCCGGGCTTTTTGCCGTAAAGGAGAATGCCGGTCCGGTAGATCTTGCCGGCCATCCAGGTCGTGATCTAGAAGCCCAGCACGAGCAATAGCATGGATAGTCCCAGTTGCCACCAAGGGACCGTTCCCGGGACGCCGGAAGGGATACGGGCCATCATGACAATGGGAGAGCTGAAGGGAAGGATGCTGGCCCATACTGCCAGGGAGCCGCCGGGGTCCTGCACGGCCATAGACATAATGACAAAGGAGAAGATAATGGGCATCGTGATCGGCAGCATAAGTGATTGCGCTTCCTGGGGATCTTCGTTGACGGCACTGCCAATAGCGGCGAATAAGGCGGAATAAAAAAGATAGCCTCCGAGGAAGTAGAAAAGAAAGCAAAAGATGATCAGTCCCCAGTTGGCCGTACTGAGGCTGCTTTTAAATTCGAAGATCAATTGGGCGGCTTTGCCGGCTTTTGCGACGGAAGGGTTGCCCATGGCGCCCGCCTGCTGCAATTGCTGCACTTCCTGCCATACATCGTGGGGAATGAAGACCTGGGCCAGGGCCAGCAACCCTGTTATCAGGATGATCCACAACAGGAACTGAGTGAGCCCTACGGCGCCGATACCTGCAATCTTGCCGAACATGAGCTGGAAGGGTCTGACCGAGCTGATCACCACTTCGGCTATACGATTGGTCTTTTCTTCCATCACGCCCCGCATGACCGCGGCCCCGTATACGAAGGTGAGGATATAGATCAGCACTCCGCTGGCATAACCGATTGCATAGGAGAGTCCCTGGCTGGATATTTTTGCTTCTTTGCCTGTGTCTTCGAAGGTCTTGAGGTCTGCGATCGCCGATTGCGAACGGATAGAGTCCAGCGTATTGCGGCTGATATGGGTTTGCTCGAAGATCATGTGGTCGGTGATGGCGCTGTTGATGCGGTCCTTGAGATCTTCTTCATTGGCAAGTCCCAATTGTTTCTTGTATTTCAGCCGGTAGATCGTTTTTTCTCCTGGCTGCAGGGGTGGGATGATCAGGGCGGCCGTGCAGCCCTTCGCTTCATAGTTTAGCGAGTCGAGGCCTGCGGAAAAATCAAAGGCGATGGAAGAATCGCTTTTCAGGTACTCTTTAAAATAACCATTGGCATCGATCACTGCGATGCGGTATTTGCTCTTTCCATGCAGGGCGAGCAGCACGAAGCCGGCGATGAACAGAGCGATCACCAGCGGCAACAGGAAGGTGGAGAGCAGGAAGGTTTTATTCCGCACCCTCGTGAAATATTCGCGTTTTGTGATCAGCCAGGTCTTATTCATTTTTACAATCGGTTTAAATTAAATAATATTGAATATAACAGGACTCCGTCAACAAGATCGATACTATTCATTGGCCAGGGAGGGGACTATCTATTGAATCAGGTCAGGACGGGTATAGTATTTTTCCACATTTTTCATTTTACCAGTAAAGTGAAAAATGTAGAAAAACAGCTTCCTACTTCAAAATGCCATCGCACACGTCAATACCGCTTAGTCACAATTCCCCATAACCACTATGCCGAAAGCCATTATGCTGAAAGTTACTTAACGGAATACTTTTACCCGAATACTCTTACCGAATCTCTAAGCCCAATCTCTAAGCCGAATCCGGCTGCCCAAGGCCTCATCACCCCCAATCCCCATTAATAGTGGCGGCCTCCCTCATTTATTTTTCCAACTGGAACTGTCGGGAGAGAGGCGTGCCTTCCACCAGCCTGATGAATATATCGTTTAAGGACGGCAGGATTTCGTTGAAAGAAGCGATACCAGTCTTGCGGTCGATGAAATAGGCCAGCACTTCGTTGGTGCGGACGCCGGCACGGATCTTTACAACCAGGTTGTCTGCCTGGCGGTCTACTACTTCGAATAAGTCCGTTTCGAAAGAGGGGCCGATTGCTGGTTCGGAGTCGCCTGCTGTTTCAAGGCCGATACGGAAAAGGTTCTCCTTGAACTGTTGCTTAACGGAATGAACGCTGCCATCGAGGATCTTGGCGCCTTTGTTGATCAACACGATATGGTCGCAGATCTCTTCGACCTGTTCCATGCGGTGGGTGCTGAAAATGATCGTGCTGCCTTTGGCGGCCAGCCGGTAGATCTCTTCTTTGATGAGATTGGAGTTGACCGGGTCCAATCCACTGAAGGGTTCGTCGAGAATGATCAGCGAGGGCTCATGCAGGACCGTGATCACGAATTGCAATTTTTGTCCCATGCCTTTGCTGAGGTCTTCTACTTTTTTGTTCCACCAGGTCTGCATTTCGAATTTGACAAACCATTGTTTGACTTTATCGATCGCATCCTGTTTGCCGAGGCCCTTTAGCCGGGCCAGGTATACGGCCTGTTCCCCGATCTTCATCTTTTTATAGAGGCCGCGTTCTTCGGGCATGTAACCGATATGGGCGATATCGTTCAGCGGGTCAAAGGGGCGTCCTTTGAAGAGGATCGATCCTTCGTCCGGGTAAAAGATGCCCGTGAGCATGCGGATCAGGGTCGTTTTACCGGCGCCATTGGGTCCGAGCAGCCCGAATATCGATCCTTGCTGCAGGGTGAAGCTGATATCGTCCACCGCTTTTTGGTCGGCGAAATATTTTTTGAGATGACTGACGGTGAGGATATCCATCTGGTGTTTTTTTTNNGTTGTAAGCCCATAGCCAGAAGCTATGAGCTATAAGCTGTTTGCAATGGCGTCGGCCACTCTTTCTCCATCCATGGCCGCGCTCACAATACCGCCGGCATATCCGGCTCCTTCCCCGCAGGGATAGAGATTGCCTATCTGCGGATGCCGCAGACTCTCCTTGTCACGTGGTATACGGACCGGCGAAGAAGTCCTCGATTCGGTAGCTACTACGACCGCTNNTTTCCGAAGGCGGTGAAGGCACCCCGCAGGCTATTATATATGAAGGGGGGCAATACTTCCCGTAAGGTAGCGGAGCGGATGCCTGGAATATAGGAGCAGTCCGGAAGGGTGGTCGAAATTTTGTCATCGACGAAATCGGCCATACGCTGGGCGGGGGCTACCAGCTTTCCGCCGCCGAGTTCGAAGGCCTTTTTCTCTACGCAGTGCTGGAACTGCATAGCGGCCAGCGGCCCGTAAGAGCGGTATGCTGCCAGTTCCCGGTCTTCTACGCTCACGACCATGCCCGAATTGGCGTAGGGATTATCCCTTTTAGAAGGGGACCAGCCGTTGACGACCAGTTCGCCGGGGGCGGTGGCGGCAGGAGCGATAATGCCTCCCGGGCACATGCAGAATGAAAAGACCCCTGTATCGTTGACTTGTTCCACGAGGCTATAAGAGGCTGGAGGGAGATAGGGATCTCTGGAGGGGAGATGATATTGAATGCTGTCGATAAGGGCTTGCGGATGTTCGATACGGACACCAAGCGCGAAGGGCTTGGACTCGATAAGGATCTTCTTGTCGTGCAGCAACTGATAAATATCCCTGGCGGAGTGACCGGTCGCCAGGAGTACGGCTGCAGCTTCGAACTGGTCCCCGTCGGCGGTCTTCACACCGGTGATGCGGTTGTCCATTATAATAAGGTCGATGAGTTTTTTTTGAAAAAGGAATTGGCCTCCGCAGTCCGTGATCTGTTGCCTCATGGCGCTGATGATCGCGGGCAACTTGTTGGTGCCGATATGCGGATGGGCATCATATAATATGTTCTCTGTGGCGCCGAACCGCACGAAGAGTTGCAGGATGCGATGGATGTCCCCTCTTTTGTTGCTACGGGTATATAATTTCCCATCGCTGTAGGTGCCTGCCCCACCTTCTCCAAAACAATAATTGCTTTCGGGGTTGACGATCCCTTGCTTATTGATGGCGGCCAGGTCCCTTCTGCGTGCGCGGATATCCTTGCCTCTTTCCAGTAATACCGGGCGGATGCCTTTCTCTATCAGCCGCAGGGCTGCAAACAGGCCAGCTGGTCCTGCACCGACGAGGATGACTTCTTTTGTCGAGCGGGACACATCCGGGAAATGGATAGGGGATAAGGGCCTGTCATGATAAGGTTCATTAATAAATACCTGCAACGTAAGTGCGATTCGCGGTTGCTTGCCCCTGGCGTCGATGGAACGTTTCACGATCGTATAACCGGTGAGGTCTGTAAGCAGATACCCGGCAGCTTTCGCAGCATATTCCCGGATGGTCTCATCGTCGGCCGCTTCCCGGGGAAGCAATAAAAGTTGGAGGGTCTGTCTCATCGCGTCAGGTATTCATCCTAAAAACGTCGTAAAGAAAATATTTGGGGGATCGCCAGCGGCTTTCCGACCGGTCAAAGGTAATGGGATTTCAGTCCGTAAATGACATAACTATAAGATACCCAATCCCCCCTAGTGAAAATGGTATAAGGCGATAACAATGGTTAAAATATTTATCTTTCGTTACCTGAAAAAAAAGCTGCCGGATTCTGCCGGGCAATCAAATAATTTGTATCTTCAACTACTTCACAAAAAATGCACTGTATGAGGAAACACACACCAACGATCCGAACTATTTTTTTCTTCCTCTTACAACTTAATCGCAAAGCAAGCTGGCAGCCTCAATTGTTATCACGTGCCGAAGTCTACCGGCCTTGTCCCGCGGCTCCATGCGAAGACATCCGCCAAGGGATTTGTTATAGAGACCGATGTTAATAAGTCATTACGAAAATGTTTTTTTGAAAGGAGCAACGCTCACAAAACGGAAGGGCGTTATTTTTGAGAAGATTTATTTCAGGTAGGCTGTGTCTGAGTTTTCAGGAAAACGAAAACAAAAATCGGACGAAAGTGCTTACCGGGATTAAATCAAAAAAAAGAGGTGAATAAATTTTTTTTTATTCCGGTAAAAGTTTTGATATTCGCCGCCCTGCGCAACTTTTTTAGAATCTGAATTCCTGTTAAAAACCGCGAGAAAATACAATTCTTAAATCGGAATAAAAATTGCTTATTTTATAATGGCAAAAACGTTTGAAAAAGTCTGGAGTAATTGCTTGGAGATAATCAAGGACATCGTAGAGTGGCAGCATTATAAAACATGGTTCGAACCCATCAGACCCGTAGAGTTAAAGGTTAATATTTTAGTGATACAGGTACCCAGCCAGTTCTTTTATGAATACCTGGAAGAGCACTATGTAAATTTATTGGCAAAGACTTTGCGGCGTATACTCGGAAAAGAGGCACAACTGGAATACCGGATCATGGTCGATAGTGGAAATCATCAGAATAAGCCTTTGACGATGGATGTTCCGGCACATGGTTACAAAACCTTTTCCAACAACGAAATGGATTTCCCGTTAATTATAAATAATCCCGTTAAGAATCCCTTCGTGATTCCGGGGTTGAAGAAGATGCAGATCGATGCACAGCTCAATCCTGTATATACCTTCGATTCCTTTATCGAGGGGGATTGCAATCGTGTGGCCCGTCGTGCCGGTAAAACGGTCGCTGAGAAGCCCGGCGCCAATTCCTTCAATCCGCTGGTCATCTACGGAGGGGTCGGATTGGGCAAGACCCACCTGGCCCAGGCCATCGGCAACGAGGTGAAGCGCCTGCATCAGAATAAGGTCGTATTGTATGTGAGCTCGGAGAAATTCATCAACCAGTTCGTGGATCATGGCCGCAACAACGCGATCAATGATTTTATACATTTTTATCAGTTGGTGGATGTCCTGATCATCGATGATGTGCAGTTCTTCAACCGGGCCGAGAAATCGCAGGATGCTTTTTTCGCTATTTTCAACCATTTGCACCAGTCTGGCAAACAGTTGATCCTGTCTTCCGACAAGCCACCGAAGGACCTGGAAGGGGTCCAGGAACGATTGTTGAGCCGTTTCCGCTGGGGACTGAGCGCAGACCTCCAAATGCCTGATTACGAGACCCGTATAGAAATATTGGAAAGGAAGATGAAGAATGATGGGCTGGAGATGCCCCGGGAGGTCGTCAAGTACCTGGCTTACAATATCAGCAGCAATATCAGGGAGATGGAAGGGGCGTTGATTTCACTTTTGGCACAGTCTTCGCTTAATAAGAGAGAAATCGACCTGGAATTGGCCAAAAAAGTACTCCGTAATTTTGTGAAAACCAGTAGTAAAGAGATTACGATCGAGACGATTCAGCGCATGGTGTGCGAGTATTTCGACGTGTCCTACGACAAATTATTGCAGAAGACCCGTAAACGAGAGATCGTTCAGGCGCGCCAGATTACTATGTACCTGGCCAAGGCATTCACCAAGAATTCATTAAAGACCATAGGCGAACATTTCGGGGGCCGTGACCATACTACTGTTATTCATTCCTGCCAGACCGTTAAGGATCTCATGGATACAGACAGCCTGTTCCGTGAAAATGTGATGGAACTGCAGCAAAAAGTGCAATTGGCGGCGATGTAGCCCCAGGCATGAAGACCAGCTGAAGGAATGAGATCAATTATTGAACAAACAAACGCTGATTTAAACTGATTTAAACCTATTTACCCACCCCGGTCTTCCGGGGTGGGTTTTTGTTTTAAAAAAGCAGAATGTGATTTGGGTGTAAAACGATTAATCTTTATTTTTGCCTCCCTTTAACGAGGTTGGATAATCCGGAGAGGTGCCTGAGTGGCCGAAAGGAACGGTTTGCTAAATCGTCGTACGGGTTACACTGTACCGTGGGTTCGAATCCCACCCTCTCCGCTAATAGACAATCAATATTTTTAAAAAGCCTGTAAAACTGAGTGTTTACGGGCTTTTTGCTTTTCGGGATTTACTCACTTTAATGTGTTTTATTCCCTTTTGTCAGTGAGTAATTCATGACTCACTACAAATCCCCGGAAATGGCTCACCGGAGCCTGCAAATACACCGGTCATTTGAGCTCATAACTTACTAAGGACCAGTCCAGGATATGCTTGGTATAGAGTAGCTCGCCAGAAGGATTGAAGTATCTTTTTACGAATCCGGTATGATTAGCAAACCATTCGTTTACACTGAATTCGGCATCAGGCAATCCTGCATCTCCGTAAATCTGATAAGCGTTCTGGAAATTATTGCCACCGACGACCAGATCGGCCTGACTGGTAACTTTTACCTCTTGAAAACCGAAGGTATAAAACCACGATGCTCCAACATTAAATGGAACGAGGTATTGCCTGACAATGTATGAATTTGTCTTGTCCATAAAGCGGACCGTATCCCCTGTCTGAAAGACAAAATTGGTATCAGGTCCGGCTGGATAGTTGAATTGCCATACGGTTGCTGTGATTCCGTTTGACAACTTGACCGTATCAACAATAACCACATCCACATAATACTGCACGGAACCGCTATCCAGTCCCCTTAGGACTGTTGTGTCCTTCACCAGGTATTGCCATCGATCGCCGACCTTATTCGGGAAGACATCCTCGGAGTCCGTATTGCCGACATCACTTTTCTTACAGGCTGCTGCCAGAGTCAGGAGGAGGAGCCAAACGTGACGAGATCTCATAGTATCTATTTTATCTGCCTGACTCCAGGAACGATTCAAACGTTGCATCAAATTAAAATGGTCCGAAAACTGGGAATCTTACAATTATTAAACCGTTTTCTTCAAAGTGATCACCGTAATCTCCGGCCAGATGCCTAAGCGGCCTGAAAATGCCAGGAAACCGAAGCCGCGGTTAACATATAGGTAACGATCCTTTTCATTCACCAAACCGGCCCAATCAAGATAGCGGTATTGCACAGGACTCCATCTGAATTTATCCGTTTCAACTCCAAGCTGCGCCCCATGTGTATGGCCGGATAGGGTTAAATGAATGGTTGTAGGATGATACCTGATTTTTTCTTCCCAATGGGTGGGATCATGTGATAGCAAGATCTTAAAGGCGTTTTTATCAACGCCTATCAGTGCTTTATCAATGTTTCCGATCTGCATAAAACCACGGCCCCAGTTTTGTACGCCTATCAGTGAGATCTTTTGGCCGTTCTTTTCAAGCGCTACATTTTCATCAAGCAGTAAATGATAACCTAAATCTTTGTGATGCTCTATTAGTTTATCATGATTGGCGGCTTTTTCTGCCTGGCTTCCCCATTTGATATAGTCACCATAATCATGATTGCCGAGAATTGAAAATTGCCCAAAGGGGGCTTTTAGCTGACTAAAATGACCGATATAAGGCTCGATCTCCCATGCTGCATTGTTTACAAGATCGCCGGTAAAAACAAACAGGTCGCTTTTTTGTGCTTTGGCAAGATCGATCCCCCTTTGCATGGCTTCGGTATTATCGAAACTGCCGGAATGAATATCGGATAACTGGGTAATGGTAAACCCGTCAAATGCATCCGGAAGATCATTAAAATAAATAGTCTTTCTATGTACTCTATAATCATACTAGCCTTTAAACA
>PLXD01000665.1 GCA_003151295.1 Chitinophagaceae bacterium
GTAATACGGGATTTTGCCGATAAGAAGGAGATCAAAGACCAGAGCCAGCTCTGGAGCTACCAGGTAAAAGATCTGTTTCACAGGCTGGGCAGCAATTAGCCCAGCCGTCAGCCGTTAGCCGATCGCTAACTGTTTGCAGCTGGCTAAGCCGTTAGTACTCCCACCAATACCCGAAATAATTCCAACAAGACGGAGCTAGCCTCATCCCACCTGTCCAGTCCGCATTTTGCGGACAACTTTAGGAAAACGCGCTCCTTCAGAGTTTCCGTATCCATATCTTTTTGCAATGGCAGGTAGCCATCAGAGTCCAGCTCATGCCTCCATTCATCCTCCGACACGCCCATATGGAAGCCGGCTTGCGCCAGCAGGGTTATGCGCTGCCGGATAACGGGGATCAACAGATCCTTATACTTTCCTTTCAGGTGCAGGGTCACGCTGAAATAATGGCCCCACCAAAATAGGGTGCGTATCGCCAGTACATCCTCCCTCGCAAAGAGACGCGGATGATCCAGCACTACCCAGGGCAAACCCTGGTAGTTTTCTCCTTTCGATATCTTCGGACCGGCCTTACCGATTGCAGGAAGCCATTCAGCCAGTGAAGACGGCCATCGGGCATTTTCCCATTCCGCCGTCATTTCGCCCGCCAGCCCGGAGAAGAGATCGATCGCCTTGCGCACGATGGCATTCTTCCTGAAAATCCAGCCGGGATCTTTTACCAGGTCCATTTCTTCCGCCGCAATCGTCCAGGGTGCGTCGATCCCTTTATGGTTCCCAATTCCTCCGTCCATGCTAATTTTATGATAAATGCCTTCCTCTTCAGGACCCACTCCCTCATTATGTCCGGATGAAAACTGTATTTTTGCCTTATTCATAGACTAAAGGTATTTATCATTTCAGAAAGTCATCGCCCGTGATAAAAAAACTGGATACTCTCATACTCAAAGCGTTCATCGGTCCCTTCATCGCCACTTTTTTTATCACCCTGTTCGTGCTGGTATTGCAGTTCTTCTGGCTCTATATCGACGATATCGTCGGCAAAGGCGTCGATCTGCTGACCGTTGCCCGGCTAATCTCCTATGTCAGCGCCACACTGGTTCCGCTGGCCTTGCCGCTGGCCGTACTGCTGTCATCCATCATGACCTTTGGAAACCTGGGAGAAACCTTCGAACTGATCGCTATCAAATCGGCAGGAATCCCCCTGCTGCGCTTCATGCGACCCCTGTTCATCGCCAGCCTGCTGATCTGCGGGTTGGCATTCCTGTTCAACAACTATTTTATACCGGTAGCCAACCTGAAAATGAACACCCTCAAATATGATATTATCGTGTCCAAACCGGCATTCGATATCAAAGAAGGGGTGTTTTACGATAAAATAGACGGCTATGTGATCAAGATCGGGAAAAAAGATAAGGACGGCTCGACGATCCACAATGTGCTGATCTACGAACAGAACTACCAGTTACAGGACGATGTCATTATTGCGGACCGGGGCAAAATGACAGTCACGCCCGATAAAAAATCACTCCAATTCAAGCTGCAGGATGGATGGCTCTACCGGGAAAAAGGCGAACGCCAGTCGACAAACACGGAATTTGTCCGCATCGGCTTTAAGGAATACAATAAAATGTTCGATCTCAGTTCGTTTAAACTCAACAAAACCAGTGACAGCGCCTTCAAGGGCAACTACCAGATGCTCAGCATGCGGCAACTGGATAAAAACATCGATTCCGTCGAAAAGATCCTCACCGGGTATCACACAAAAATGGACAAGGATCTGCATGTGACCCTACCGTTTTTGAAATACCTCGACACAGCCAGGGCAACGGTCAAGGCCCCCCCGATAGGTAAAGCGAAATCCTTCAGCGAACTGCTACCGGACAGCACGCGGGCAGCGGTCCGGGAACGCACGATCTCCACCATCAGCGGTATAAAAATAAACCTCGAACAACCCGCTTTCCTATATAACAATCAACGACAGGATCTGCTCCAGCACCTGATCGCCTGGCACGAGAAGGTGACCCTCTCGATAGCCTGCCTTGTCATGTTCCTGATCGGCGCCCCCCTGGGCTCCATCATACGGAAAGGAGGGATCGGTCTTCCCCTGGTCTTCGCCGTGATCTTTTTTGTCATATTCTTCCTGTTGAATAATTTTGGCAAGAAGCTCGTCAAGCAGGACGTGCTCCAGCCGATACCCGGCATGTGGCTCGCTACCTATGTATTGACCCCGATCGGGTTGTTCCTCACCTATAAGGCCCTGAATGATTCTCAATTGTTCAACAAGGAATTCTATTTTCGCATAATAAAAACAATACGGGCCTTACGGGCGAAAAGGAGGGCGGAGCGGGACGCTAAAATTGTGAGTGGTGAATTGTGACCACTCACCACTGACTAAAAATCACAACGTGGAAAAAAGCAAAGAAAACATTCGGATCCAGCAATGGGTCGTGTCAATTGCTATCATATTATTTGCCGTAAAAATAGTCGCTTATTACCTGACCCAGTCGGTAGCGATCCTTACCGATGCCCTGGAGAGCACGATCAATGTGATCGCCGGGGTCATCAGCCTGTATAGCTTATACCTTTCTGCCAAGCCGCGTGACGATAATCACCCCTATGGTCATGGTAAGGCCGAATTCCTGTCGGCGGCCGTGGAAGGAGCCCTGGTGCTCATGGCAGGCTGTATCATTATCTACGAGGCCATCATTAATATCATACATTCCCACGAGCTGCAGAAACTAAACTACGGAATCGGGCTGGTGGCGATCACCGGGGTGGTCAATTTCGTCGCAGGAACCTTCTGCATCCGGAAAGGAAAAAAGAACCAGTCCGTCGCGCTGGTAGCCAGCGGGAAACATTTGCAAACCGATACCTATTCCACAGGCGGGATCATCCTGGGCCTGGGCATCATCTATTACACCCGGCTGAACTGGATGGACAGCGTGGTCTCCATCATTCTTGCCGTTATCATCATCTACACCGGATACCGCATTCTGCGGAGCTCCATTGCCGGTATCATGGACGAAGCAGACATGAAACTGCTCGAGCGGATGATCGGCTTCCTGAACAACCACCGCCGGGCGAACTGGATCGACCTCCACAATCTCCGGGTCATTAAATACGGAGGACTCCTGCATGTCGACTGTCACCTGACCGTCCCCTGGTACCTCAATGTGCACCAGGCACACGAGGAGATCGACGCCCTGATCTCACTCATCAAAACCGAATTCGGCGAGGCCATGGAATTCTTCGTCCATTCGGACGGATGCCTGGAGTTCTCCTGCAATATCTGCACTAAGAACGATTGCGACGTACGACAACACCCCTTCCTGGAAAAAATGGAATGGACCCTTAACAATGTAGTGCCGAACCATAAACACAGGCTGGAATTGTTCAAAAACACCTTACTTTAGCTGAACAATTTGAAACGACAATTTTGAAACTATGCAAATCTGGAAAGACTACCTGGAAACGAACAAGGACCGCTTCCTGAACGAATTACTGGAACTGTTGCGCATCCCTTCCGTAAGCGCCAGGAGCGAACACAAAGAAGACATGCAGAAATGTGCCGAAGCTGTCAAACAGCGCTTGCTGGATGCCGGAGTCGAAAAGGCGGAGATCTACTCTACTGAAGGGCATCCTGTCGTTTATGGTGAAAAGCTCACCGATCCTTCCAAACCCACCGTCCTGGTCTATGGCCATTACGATGTACAGCCGCCCGATCCCCTGGAACTCTGGCACAGCGGTCCTTTCGAGCCGGTCATCAAGGACGGGAAACTCTATGCCCGTGGATCGGCCGATGACAAGGGGCAGTTCTACATGCATGTGAAGGCTTTCGAGACGATGGTACGGACCAACTCTTTGCCTACTAATGTGAAGTTCATCATCGAAGGCGAAGAAGAGATCGGCAGCCCCAACCTGGCTAAATTCGTTCAGTCCCATAAGGAGTTGCTGAGGGCCGATGTGATCCTGATCAGCGATACGTCCATGATCAGCCTCGAGAATCCTTCCATCGATATAGGAGTAAGAGGTCTTTCTTATATAGAAGTNNCATCACCATCCTGGCCAGGATGATCGCCTCCTGCCATGACGCCAACAATCATATCACCATCCCCGGTTTCTATGACGATGTGGTAGAAGCCACGCCAGCCGAACGTAAGCTCATGGCAGCCGCGCCCTATAACGAAGAAGAATACAAAAAGGATCTGGGGGTGAAGGAACTCTGGGGTGAAAAAGGATACACCACCAATGAACGAACCGGCATCCGTCCGACCCTGGAACTGAATGGCATCTGGGGCGGCTATACCGGCG
>PLXD01000224.1 GCA_003151295.1 Chitinophagaceae bacterium
ATTCACAAAGACGATATCGAGATCCGGTTCGGGGAACTGGCATTTAAGAATATAGCCTCCCAGGGACAACGCAAGAGCCTGCTGTTCGCGCTGAAGCTGGCCGAATATGAAATGTTGAAGCAGGCAAAAGGATTCCCTCCCCTGCTGCTGCTGGATGACGTATTTGAAAAATTGGATGAGCAAAGGATGCATAACCTGCTGGACCATGTCTGTATACGCAATAAGGGACAGACAGTTATTACGGACACTCATCCCGGTCGTATCGAACGGGAGCTGGATAAATTATCGATCCCCTGCCAGGTGATTGGATTATGATTTTGTTCGCTTCTTCAAAGGTTTTCCTAACTTGCATTCATGGGTGAATATTCAATAGGAGATGCATTGAAACAATTTTTGAACCATAGCCGTCTGAAAGGTTCTATCCAGGCTTTGCAGATAGAGGAAATATGGGAGCAGATCATGGGCAAGACCATCGCCAGGTATACCGAAAAGATACAAATACACGGACAGACCCTCTATATCAATACAACCATGGCTCCCCTCAGACAGGAATTGATCTACCAGAAAGAAAAGATCATCCAAAGGGTCAATGAGGCGCTTGGAGAAAAAGCGATCCGGGATGTCGTAATTAAATGAATTAACGCGAATGACACGAATAGGCGCTAACGGATCCTTATCCGCGGGTCGACGACGCTATAGAGCAGGTCTGTCAGCAGATTGATCACGATAAAAAAGAAAGAGGATATCAATACGGAGCCCATTACGACGGGAAAATCCAGTTTCTCCAACGCATCGACCGTCACTTTCCCGATTCCCTTCCATCCGAAGATATATTCGACAAAAAAGGCGCCTGCCAGTAATTCGGCGAACCAGCCGGTGATGGCCGTGATTACGGGATTCAGCGCGTTTCGTAACGCATGTTTCCAGACGATGGCATTACGACCGAGGCCTTTCGCATAGGCGGTCCTGATATAATCCTGGCCCAGCACATCCAGCATGGCTCCCCGTGTGAGTTGCGTAATAATAGCCAGGGGACGTATCCCCAGGGTGAGGGCAGGAAGCAGCAGGTTCTGTATTTGCAATTTTCTACCTGTGAAGGGGTCCATATCGAAGAGGCTGCCGGTCATATGAAGACCTGTATAATCGCTCAATACAAAACCGAAAATATAAGCGATGACGATGCCCATAAAAAAGGACGGCGCCGAAATACCGAGTATGCTGGTGAATAATGCGGAACTGTCCATCCAGGTGCCTTTTTTGACGGCTGCGAAAACGCCCAGCAGGATGCCGAAGATGATCGCGATAAGCATAGCCGCTATGGCCAGGATGATGGTACCGGGCAGGGCCTCCATCAATAGGTCCCAGACCTCTTTTTTAGTCTGGTAAGACCGGCGCAGGTAGGGCCATTTTAGTCCGATCTTCCACTGCCCGCCGATAAACAAGCCCTTTGGTTTTTTTTGAGCGATCTCTTCCCGTGAATAGACGCAGACCGGCGAGACATCGTCCAGGTATAGCAGGAATTGCTTCCATCGGGGCTTGTCGAGGTAAAGATCCCGGCGAATATTTTCCTGTGTGGCTGCGTCCGCGCGCTGCCCCATGACGAGCCGGGAAGGATCCCCGAAGCCCTGGAAGAGCAGGAATACGACAACGATCACGCCCAGCATGACAAATATCCCATAGAGGATCTTCCTGGTAAAATAACCGATCATCATATCTTACAGATGAGTGTTTAAATACTGGTAAGCACTGGTAAGCATTTCGTTTAGATCATTGCTCCGGCAATGCGTTCATTTCAGGGAGCGACTTCTTAAAATCCGCCCAACTCCATTTATTCAGGATGGTGGCTTTCTTCATCAGGTACAGGGTAGGATTGGCACGGGCAGCTGTCTTGATCGCCGTAGCATCGCATTTCAATACGATCACCTCATTACTTATCCCCGATTGAGCCACCCACGCAAGCAGGTTATCATAGTCGGCCGTGATAAAAAAGACAGGAAGCCGTTTTGATTTCGCCGTGGCGAAGACCAGGCTGAAATCTTTATTCCAATCCCGGTGGACTTCCTCCAGAGTCTTTACGAAGAGGAACAGCTTGTATCCCCTGGCTTGCAGCAGGTCCTGCGTAGTATCGGAGCCCCCTCCCGTGATCAGGACAAAGTCTTTTATCGGGGGCGTGTCATTCCCTTTCCTGATCAGCTTGTCATAGCGATTAACGAGCTTATAGGAGTCGTCGAAATCCGAAGGGAATTTATCGGCTGTGATTTCGATCTTTTTGCCGTTCTTCTCATATACGAAGTTGATCACTATACTGTCGGGAATGGAGCCGGGAGGAGCTTTCATTTTTTCGGAAATATTACTGCCGATCCTGTAAGGCAGGCAATCGACCACCGGCAGGTGCTTCAGCACATACCATTGGAAAGAGAAGGAGAACAAGGTCGCAAGCATCAGCAGGGCCACACTGGATGAATTGGACAAAGCGGGCCTTATCCTGTCCGTATAGGCGAAAATAAAAAGGATCAGCACCAGCAGCACCAGGTCCTTTGCAAAAGATTGCCCGGCCGTCAACGGGATGCAGTCCCCGAAACAACCGCATTCCCGGACCTTCCCGGATAAATAGGCATAGCCGGTGAGAAAGGTGAAAAAGACGATCAGCAATAAGAGAAGCCAGCTGAAAAGTTTCATCCTCCACCCGAGCAGGATGGCCACGCCGGCTACGATCTCAAAGACGATCATGATCAGGGAGAACGCCAGGGTATAGTTATCGAGCCAATGAAACTTCCATACTTCAAAGAATTCCTGCATTTTATAGCTGAGCCCGAGGGGATCGTCCGCTTTTACGAGACCGGAAAAGATGAACAGTATCCCCACAATGAAACGCGTAGTATTGATGAGAATCTTCATAATCATAAAGTTTGTATCTTGTAGGTCCAGCTGCCCTATCCGCCCGCATGCCTGCCTTCTTCGATCAGGATCAGCGCGAAAAGTGAATAGTTGATGATATCTACAAAATTCGAATCGATGCCTTCGCTGATCAGCGTTTTTCCTTCATTGGCCAATATCTGGCGAACCCGGAGCAACTTCATCAGGATGAGATCCACGAAACTCTTTTGACTCATATCGCGCCAGGCCTCCCCATAATCATGATTCTTATCCTGCATGATCTTTTTTACCATCCCGATCGTATCGTCGTACTTTTTTTCTACTACTTCCAGGGGCAGGTCTTCGACGGATTCGTTTTGAAGACCCAATTGTATCAACCCGATCACACCGTAATTCACCATGGCAATGAATTCGCCGGAGATGGCCTCTCCCACGCGTTGCATCCCTGCCTCCTGGATGGTCCGGATACGCTGAGCCTTTATAAAGAGCTGATCCGCAACGGAGATGGTACGCAGGACCCTCCAGGAGGTCCCATAATCCCGGGTCTTCTTCAGAAAGATGTCTTTACACAACTGAACTGCCTGATCGTATTGCTCATTCGTCCTGTTCATTGGCGGAATTTCTGCTATTTTCGATTTTATTCCTGAATTTTACCCGCCAAACCTACAGGAAAAAGCTGATTTACAAAAGTTCATTACAAACACCATGTATACATTGAATTGCAAAGGGAGGCTATGGGTCATCGACAGGCCGGGGGTGATGGGCATTATCAATGCGACGCCGGACTCTTTTTACGCCGGCAGCCGTGCCGGGAATCGGGACGACCTGCTCAGGCAGGCTGCAAAAATGATCAGCGAAGGTGCAGATATGCTGGACATTGGGGGTCAGAGCACGCGCCCGAATGCTGCAGCGATAGGCGAAGAAGAGGAATTAAAGAGGGTGATTGGGGCGATAGCCGACCTGCATAGACATTTTCCCGATACACCCCTGTCTATCGATACCTATTATTCGAAAGTTGCCAAAGAAGCTGTTGAGGCAGGGGCTTCTATCGTGAATGATATCAGCGGAGGCGGAATAGACCCGGAAATGCTGACCGTTGTAGGCAAGTTAGGGGTGCCGTACGTCTGCATGCATATAAAGGGGACACCGCAAACGATGTCGAAGCAGGCAAGCTATGAAAATGTGACAGCCGAAGTGCTGGATTTTCTGATCCGTCGGGTCGATGACTGTAAAAAAGCGGGTATAAAGGATATCATTATCGATCCGGGCCTGGGTTTTGCCAAGACGAGACGGCATAATTTTGAATTGCTCCGTAACCTCGCCGTTTTCAGCATCCTGCAGAAGCCTATCCTGCTGGGCATATCCCGTAAGTCGATGATCCATAAAACCCTGGACATATCCGCCGAAGAGGCGCTGAACGGGACCACGGTCCTGAACACACTGGGGCTCTTGAGCGGGGCTTCCCTGCTTCGTGTTCATGACCCGAAAGAGGCCAAAGAAGCGATAAAATTGATGGAAGCATACTCCGGTTCGACAAAACCTTAACAATCGTTTCTGCCTTAACGATCGTTTTTGCAAAAGAAGAGAGCCTTGCCGCTCCAATCCCGGAAGGTCCGGAGCGGGGCGGCAAAGCTCCTGCTTATTTATTTTTACTCTTTATTTTCTACTTCACGTCTATTTGTGCTGCGGTCAATGCCTATTCGCCGGGGGCGGAACAGGCATTGACCTGTTAGGCATGTTAGGCATATTAGGCATGGGCCTGTTCATCAAAGGAGACTGCGGCGCCTGCTTGGGTGCATCTGTCACATCTACGATCTCGATCTCGAAGATCAGGTTTTCGAAAGGTTTGTGGCTGGGTCCCCTGGGTGCTGCATCATAGGCCATGAAAGCCGGAACGTACAAAGTGCCTTTCCCACCTTTCTTAAACAATCGCAGGCCATCGTCCCAACCCGGAATGATCTGTCCCTGGCCGACAACGAATTTAAAGGGAGTATTGCAGGGTCCCGACAT
>PLXD01000045.1 GCA_003151295.1 Chitinophagaceae bacterium
AGATCATGGTCTTTTCTTTCTTTCCCAGTCTTTTTTGAATGATGGCTCTTTTGCCCTGTACCAGGGTAGGTTTAAAAACGAGGAATTCATCCGGCGTCGCCTGGCCCTGTACAATATTTTCACCCAGTCCCCATACCCCGGCCAAATGGATGATATCCCTGAATCCGGATTCCGGCTCCAGGGTGAAGCCCACACCGGAACAGGCCTTATCCGAACGGACCATTTTCTGGATGCCGACGGAGAGCGCGATCTTCTCATGCGCAAAGCCATTGTCTTCCCGGTATTTAATGGCCCTATCGGTGTAAAGGGAGGCATAGCAGTTCTTTACCGCCTCCAGCAGGGCTTCTTCCCCACTGATATTGAGATAGGATTCATGTTGACCGGCAAAACTGGCTTCGGGCAGGTCTTCGGCGGTGGCGCTGCTGCGGACGGCCACTTCGGTATGGCATTCCGTGCAGAGCTCTTTATAGGCGCGGATGATCTCACCTGCGAGGTTCTGCGGAATCTCCGCATTCAGGAGGAGTACCCTTGCCCGTCTGCCGATATCGGATAGATTGGAAAACCTGTCTCTGTCAAGCCCTTTCAGTAGTTCCTGCAAGACCCCACGTATTTTGTTAGAGTCTATGAAATACCAGAAAGCAGCAGCCGTAATGGCGAATCCGTCCGGTACACGAATGCCTTTGGCGGACAACTTGGAAAACATTTCTCCTAAAGAGGCATTCTTTCCTCCTACGATGGGGACATCGGCAATACCGGTGTCGCTGAATTTTTTGATATATGCGTCCATGAGTTAGGTGATTTGATAATTGATAATGGGTGTAAGTTATCGTTCACGCGGGATCGAATCTATGAGAAGCATCAGAGGCGATGCTGATTCATATCAGGGGCGAATGCCAGCAGTTCTTTGCTATGCAACATGCAATGCTGGTAGCCGATCTCATAGATCTCATCGGCCTGCCGGATGTCGAACAGACCGTATCGGGCCAGTTCCGGCGGATCGAGGAACAGGTGGCATTTAGGGGTCTTTTCATATACGGCTCCGGCGATTGTCATATGGAAGCATCTTTCCAGGATATGCATTTTCCGAAGGTCGGTCTTACCTGGAAGAGAATCCGCCAGCCTATTGACATGCGATCCGATGATACTACCGCAACAGTCTTCAAGGGGCTCGACCGGGAAATTATTTAAAATCCCGCCATCCACCCACTCCTTACCCTGGTAGCTTACCGGCTCAAAGAGGAAGGGCACACAGGCAGAGGCCATGACAGCCTCCAGCAAGCTGCCCTTCGAAAAAATCACCGACCTTCTTTCCGCTATGTCCGTAGCGGCAACAAAAACCTTTATGGGCAGGTCTTCAAAGCAGGCGGATGCAATATGCTGTTGTAATAGTTGTTTCAGTCCTTCCATGTTGAAAATTCCTGCTCCGCGGAGCCGTATCCTGGAAACTCCGAAATAAGAATTTTCTTTCAGCAATTCCTTTATATGACCAGGCCGGTTGCCGGCTGCATATAGGGCGGCAACGATAGCGCCGGAACTGGTGCCTGCCATCGCGTCGATTCGTATCCCTGATTCTTCCAGGGCCTGCAGCACCCCCAAGTGCGCGATGCCCCTGGCGCCTCCGCCGGAAAGAACAATGCCTGTCTTCATGGTTACCTTTTTTATAAGGATCAATAGTGGGCAATAAAGATCGGGAGGTTGACCGTCTTAACGATGAGCCGTGCATGGCTGGGTTTGAAGAAGCGGGAAAGCATGCTTCTGCCGTATGCCCCCATTACGACGATACCATTTTTCTTTTCGATGAGGTATCCGAACAACTGGTCCGAAGGCTCGCCTTTCAATATGACAAATTCCACTTCGTTGTAATGATTTTTCAGCCATTCCTTCATTTTGAATTGCTCTTCGACGCTCTCATCTCCATTGGGCCTGACGCTGACTATGATGGCTTTCTTCTGCCGCAGTTCCGGAAACAGGTAGGTGAACTGCTTAATGGCAAATACGGATGATTTTGTTCCGTTATACGAAAATATGATCTCATCGATGCTTTCGAAGCTATAGGGTGAAATAATGACGGGGCATTCGGATTCTTCCAGCACGTCTTTGACGAAACGGCCGGGAAGGGATTCGTTCCTTTTGGCAAAAGAGGTTTCCGCGTCTATGACGATAATATCTGCAAACCGGCTTTCTTCGATGATCTCCTCTGCCGGCACTCCCCGGTCCCGGTGTATCAGGGTCTGTACCTCCCTGCATTCACAGGCTAATTTGAATTCGCGGATATTTTCCTCCGTGATGCCTTTTTTTTCATGGCTATCCCGCGTATCCTTTACAGCCGTGCTGTCCATATAAGCCTCCCCCTGTGTCGTATGCGTAATGGGTGTCTCCCCGTAATAAATGTCTTCCAGGAATACGCCCGTCAGCCGGGAACGGGTCAGGCGGGAGAGATAGCACGCAAAATCAATCGTACTCATATTCATGTTCTGCGGATCGAGTGCCAATAATATCTTTTCCATAGATGAAATTTTTTATAAAGTAAGTGGGATTGCAGATGGATAGGAATGAGCAACATCAAGAAGACGGGTGATTGTTATCAATCGTCTTACCTCCCTGGTCCAGTTATGGAGATTGACACGGATTGCTTCCTGAAAGTTCCGCGGATATTTTTTCCACGGCTGTTTCGGCCGTTTCCCTGACTGCCGCAGACAACCGGGTGCCCTGACCGAATTTTACCCCTTCAATGCCGTAAAAGGTCAGTTTTTCCGGCAAAAGGCCCAGGCTTCGTGAAAGGGCGATACATTCCGGAATGCCGAGATTGTGAGTAGATGCCAGGAAGATATCCGCCGGCAGAGGGGTGGTCAGGGCATCGAAACGGTATAGGGTTCCGGCGGGCCGCCCGGAATGCACGGCATCAACGAGTATCACCGTTCCTTTTGTTTTCCAGGCTTCTATTAACGCCAGCCCGTCCCCGGAACCGGCGATAATGCTTACCCCCCGGAGATCCCTGATCTTAGGGTGTTTTGCAATGAACAGGCCGACCCCGTCATCCTGCCGGTATTCATTTCCTATGCAGATCAACAGGGTTTTCCGGCGGCTGCTGTAATATTTCATCCGTTCATTTATTCTTTTATTCGCGCTCCACGTGCAGCTTCAGATAATGCGTCGAACAGGAGATGCAGGGATCATAGTTACGGATCGCCCTTTCGCAAAGGGCTTTCAACTTTTCGTCCGGCAGGCCGGCATTCGACTGCACGAGTTCCCGGAGATCTTTTTCAATCCTTGACTGGTTTACCGAGGTCGGAGCGACGATCTTCACATTGCAGATAATGCCCCGGTCATCAATGGTATAACGATGGTAGCAGATTCCCCGTGGCGCCTCCGTACAGCCATGACCGGTACCAGCCCTCGGAACGACTTCGACGGCAGGGGTATCCGGCTTTTCATAATCCTCAATGATCCGCTCCGCTTCCCCGAAGGCGAAAATGACTTCGATCATCCTTACGAGAATGCTTTTATAGGGGTTGAGACATTCTCTTCCCAACCCGATCTCGTGGGCTATCTCCCTGGCCAGCGGGGAGAGACGGTCATAGTTCAGGTTATAGCGCGCAAGGGGCCCCACCAGGCAGGCGCCCCTGCCCTTGATATGTGAATGCAGGGCCGTAGAATAAGGGACCTGTTCTTCAACGAGATGATCCTCATATTCACTCACCGCATTATCGATGCCTTTGTTCG
>PLXD01000363.1 GCA_003151295.1 Chitinophagaceae bacterium
AGAGAGCGGTAAACGCCTGGTCCGCTATATCGCGGGAGGCGCCTATGTTCCCGTAGAAGGTTACGAGATCGAGGCAGAGAACGGGAAAGATATCATCACGACGATAGACGTGAACATACAGGACATCGCCGAGAATGCGTTGCTTACCGTGATGAAAGGCAACGAGTGCGATCACGGCACGTGCATCGTCATGGAAGTGGCTACCGGTAAGATCAAAGCCATAGCCAACCTGGGACACCCCCCAGGCGATTCCGTCTATTGGGAAGATCTGAACTACGCGATACAGGCTACCGAGCCGGGATCTACCTTCAAACTGGCTACCCTAATGTCCCTGCTCGAAGACAAGGAAGTAAAGCTCACCGACCATGTGAACCTCGAAGGCGGCGTTTGGAAAGTGGCGGGACGGACGGTGTACGATTCCGAAAAGCACGATAAGGCTGAGGATGATGCGACGGTAAAAAAAGCTTTTGAAGTCAGCTCTAATGTCGGTATGGCCAAATTAGTCTGGAGCCATTATAGTGACAATCCCACCCGATTCGTCGATGACCTGAAAAGATTGAAGCTCAATCAGCCTACCGGCATTGACCTTGTCGGAGAGACCCAACCCATCATCAAGACGCCGAAATCGAGGACCTGGAGTGCAACGACTCTTCCCTGGATGGCTTTTGGCTATGAGGTGCTGGTCAGCCCCCTGCAAACGCTGACGCTTTATAATGCCGTAGCTAACAATGGAAAAATGATGAGGCCCTATCTCGTCAGCGCCGTTCAGGAATCGGGCATCACCGTCAGGGAGAATGAGCCGCATATCGTATTGGACAAAGTCTGCAGTGAGAGTACGCTACGGCAGGTTAAAGAATGCCTGGAGGGAGTCTGCATTGAGGGTACCGCAAAGAGCGTCTTTAAGAACTCATTCTATAAAGTGGCAGGCAAAACGGGTACAGCCCTGGTAGCCAGCGGCAAGTCAGGCTATAAGGAACATATCTATCAATCCTCTTTTGCAGGCTATTTTCCAGCCGATAATCCGAAATACTCTTGCATCGTAGTGATCCGCAATAAGCCCTTTGCTAAAAAATTCTTAGGAGCCATAGTGGCAGCGCCGGTATTTAAAGAGCTCGCCGATAAACTGATGAGTTCCGATGCGGAACAATACAGGAACAGCTCCTTGCTCTCCGGAGAGTCGGTCTGGAAAAAAGACAGCACCCAATACTATTACGCCGGTTATGCCCGGGATATCCGACAAGTCATGCAGACCCTTGGCATGAGTTATCGGGATTCCACCGGTAAGACAACGCAGTGGGGTCGGCTCTATGCCAGCAACTCCCAGCCTGTGTTAAATAAAGAGACGCTTAACAGTGGTTCTATGCCTGATGTAAAAGGCATGGGCTTGAAAGATGCACTCTATCTCCTGGAAAATATACATGTACAGGTATTGGCCAGCGGGAGAGGAAAAGTAAGATCGCAGAGTATCTTACCGGGCACCCTATTGAAAAAAAATGAAACCATAACCATAGCCTTAAATTAATGAACCTCCGCGACCTATTATATAAAGTGAATATCCGCTCCGTAAAGGGCGGATTGGATCTATCCGTGGAGGACCTCCAGACGGATTCCCGAAAAACGGGCAGGCACTCTATTTTTATTGCCCTTAAAGGTTCCCGCACAGACGCTCACCAATTCATTCCGCAGGTAACGGAAAATGGCGTTGCCGCGGTCATATGCGAGATCATGCCGGATTCCTTTAAGGAGGGTGTGACCTATATCCAGGTTGAAGATAGCGCCGTGGCAGCCGGTCGGATCGCACATAATTTCTACGGGCAACCCTCCGAAAAACTTCAGCTTGTCGGAGTGACGGGGACGAATGGAAAAACGACTATCGCCACGCTGCTGTACAAACTTTTTACTGCGCTGGGATCGAAAGCAGGCCTGCTGAGTACCGTTCAGAATCAAATAGGTGAAAAGATCGTGCCGGCCACCCATACGACGCCCGACGCTATCAGCCTCAATGCGCTGCTCAGGCAAATGCTGGATGAGGGCTGCACCCATGTATTCATGGAGACGAGCTCACATGCGATCCACCAGCACCGGATCGCGGGACTTCAATATGCAGGGGCCATCTTCAGCAATATTACCCATGATCACCTGGACTATCATAAGACATTCGACGAATACATCAGGGTCAAGAAATCTTTTTTCAACTCGCTGCCTTCCTCCGCATTTGCCATCTCGAATGCAGATGACAAACGCGGAACGGTAATGTTGNNAAGACAATGGCCGATTTCAAAGGCAAGATCCTGGAGAACAACCTCACAGGCCTGGTGATGACGATAAATGACCAGGAAGTTCATTTCAGGCTGATCGGTGAATTCAACGCTTATAACCTGCTGGCCGTATATGGGGCGGCCATCTGCCTGGGGGAGGACAAGCAGGAAGTGCTCCGCTGCCTGAGCGTGCTGAACGGTGCTGAAGGAAGATTCGATTATATCGTCTCTAAAAAGGAAAGGATCATCGGCATCGTAGACTACGCTCACACCCCTGATGCCCTGATCAACGTGCTGATGACGATCCAGAAACTGAGAAAGGGCCATGAACAGATCATTACGGTAGTAGGCTGCGGTGGAGACAGGGATAAGACGAAACGACCGATTATGGGCGCTGCAGCCTGCGAATATAGTGACAAAGTGATCTTCACATCGGATAACCCGCGAGGTGAGGATCCCGAACAGATAATAAAGGAGATGGAAACGGGATTGAATACAGCTGCGAAGAGGAAATATATCCCGATCATCGACCGGAAAGAAGCCATCCGCACGGCGGTAAGCCTTGCCGCGCAGGAAGACATCGTGCTGATCGCTGGAAAAGGCCATGAGAAATATCAGGAGAACAAAGGTGTAAAACATCCTTTCGACGATAAACGGGTCTTATTTGAAATGTTTGAATTACTGGGTAAATAATTTGAAGAACAAAGCATGCTCTATCATCTATTTGAATGGTTAAAACAGATTGGCGTAAAAGTCCCGGGCGGGGCTCTCTTCCAGTTCATCACCTTCCGGGTGCTGCTGGCCGTGCTGCTGTCCCTGGTCATCACCATGCTTTATGGTAAACGACTGATCAATTACCTCAGGGCAAAACAGGTGGGGGAGAGCGTACGTGACCTTGGGCTGGCGGGAGAACAACAGAAGAAAGGTACCCCTACCATGGGTGGGCTCGTGATCATTCTGGCCATCCTCATACCCACCCTGCTGCTGGCCAATCTCAACAAGGCCTATATCCGGCTGATGATATTCAGCACCCTTTGGATGGGCATGATCGGGTTTATTGACGATTATTTAAAACTCAGGGCTAAACGGATAGCTCAGCAACAGGGAATCGCCTATAAAAAAGGAGATAAAGACGGTTTGGCAGGTTGGTTTAAGATCCTTGGGCAGGTGGTGCTGGGCTTTGTAGTGGGCGCCACACTTTATTTTAACAGCAATACGAAAGTATGGCGCGAAGTAGTAGGGCAGGGCAGGCCTACGGATACAACCGGACTGAAAATCGTGGTCGTCGATGGGAAAGAAAAGTATTTTGTAGAGGCAAAAGAGCCGATCGCCACCATTCCCTTCGTTAAGAACCATGAATTTAATTATTCCAGGCTCCTGCCTGCCGCTCTAAGAGGGGCAACCTGGATTTTATACATCCTGATCGTCATCTTTATTATTACAGCTGTCTCGAATGGAGCGAACATTACCGACGGGTTGGATGGATTGGCTACGGGAGTGAGCGCTATTATAGGAATTTGCCTGGGTGTTTTCTCCTATGCCAGCGGTAACCTGCGCATTGCGGAATACCTCAATATCATGTATATCCCCAACCTGGGTGAACTATCCATCTTTATCGGCGCCCTGATCGGGGCTTGCGTGGGGTTTCTCTGGTATAATGCTTACCCGGCACAGGTATTCATGGGAGACACCGGCAGCCTGACCCTTGGTGGGATCATTGCAGCCCTGGCCTTTATCGTCCGGAAGGAACTGTTGATACCGATATTCTGCGGCGTTTTCCTGGTCGAGGTATTGAGCGTCACCATACAGGTATCTTATTTTAAATATACAAAGAAAAAATACGGAGAAGGCCGAAGGGTCTTTCTGATGAGTCCATTGCATCATCATTATCAGAAACTGGGCTATAACGAAAGCAAGATCGTAACAAGATTTTGGATCATTACCATCCTCTGCGTCGTGCTGACAGTCGTAACGTTGAAGATCAGGTAAAAGACATTGAAAAACCAGTCTCTGTCCTTCCAAAACAGGGATCTTTTTGATTGTAGTAAGAAATTGTGGTGCAGTAAAATTCATGCTTTTGAAGAACCCCTTAATCCGACTATTCCGGTATCCTTGAAATCCGAATTTCCGGCGTCTGACCTATTAGTCTTAATAGTGTCTGACTCTTTTTATCGACGGCTTAAAATGAATATCATTCGTGTCTAAAAAGTTGATCATACTCGGTGGGGGTGAAAGTGGCGTAGGTGCAGCCATGCTGGCGCAACGGCAGGGGTATGAAGTGTTCGTCTCCGACGGAGGCCAGCTCAAGGAGCAATACAGGCAGGAGTTGCAGCAGAAAGGGATCGCATTTGAAGAAGGCGGTCATTCCGGGGACAGGATCCTGGATGCCGATGAAGTGATGAAGAGCCCAGGCATACCGGAAAAGAACGAATGGGTAAAAAAGATCAGGGCAAAAGGCATCCCGGTGATCAGCGAAATAGAACTTGCTTACCGGTATAAAGGGAACAGCAAGATCGTCGGCATCACCGGCAGCAATGGAAAGACCACGACGACTGCCATGACCTACCATATCTGTAAGCACGGAGGTCTGGATTGCGCGTTGGTTGGGAATATCGGGTATTCCTTTGCCCGGCAGGTCGCCGAGGATCCGAAGAAATGGTATGTGGCTGAGATCAGCAGCTTTCAGTTGGATGATATTCACACATTCAGGCCGGATGTAGCCGTCCTGACAAATATCACAGAGGACCACCTGGATCGGTATGAATATAAGTTCGTGAACTATATACATAGCAAATTCAGGATCGTGATGAATCAGACCCGGGAGGACTATTTCATTTATTGCGCAGACGACCCGGTGATCAAACAGTATATCAGCCAATATTCCACTAATACTAACCCATTACCATTTACCATGCAACAGGAACCCAACAAAGGAGGATTTATCAAAAACGGACAGATGTCCATAGATACCGGCAGTGAAAAACTGCAGATGAGTATTTATGACTTTGCATTAAAAGGAATTCACAATCAATATAACACTATGGCAGCAGGTATCGCATCGGCCACCGTCGGCATCCGAAAGCAGAAGATACGGGAAGCAATCCAGAGTTTCGAGGCCCTGGAACATCGTATGGAATATGTCAGTACAGTAAGAGGGGTAGAGTTTATCAATGATTCCAAAGCCACCAATGTGAACAGCACCTGGTATGCCCTGGAAAGCATGGAGAAACCGGTCATCCTGATACTCGGCGGGGTCGACAAGGGGAATGATTATTCGCTGATCCGCGACCTGGTAAAAGACAAGGTCAAGGCGATCGTTTGCATGGGCACGGATAACCGGAAAATACACGAAGCCTTCCAGAACGATGTGTCTTTAATGGTCAACACGGCCGGCGCACAGGAAGCTGTCAAGGCTGCCTTTCATTTTTCGAATAAAGGAGACGTGGTCCTGCTGAGCCCGGCGTGTGCCAGCTTTGACCTTTTTAAAAATTACGAGGACAGGGGGCAACAGTTCAAAGATGCGGTAAAGGATTTATAAAAAATGAGCGAAACAACAACCATAGAGCAAAGATCCTTCAGGAGCCTGGGATCCAGGACCAAAGGGGATAAGGTCATCTGGACCATTGTAATACTGCTGGCGGTAGTATCGCTGCTTGTGGTATACAGCTCTACCGGTTTGCTGGCCTATAAAATGTACAAGGGCAATAGCGAAGTATACCTGTTCAAACAATTTGCATTTATCCTGGTGGGAATAATGGTCATTTATTTTGCTCACCAGGTGAATTACACGATTTATTCCAAGGTCGCGAAGATATTATTCCTGATCTCCATGCCCCTGCTGATTTACACCTTGTTCTTTGGTGTCAGGCTTAATGAAGGAAGCCGGTGGATACGCCTGCCGATCATCAACCTGACCTTTCAGACATCCGACCTGGCTAAACTGGCCCTGTTCATGTATGTCAGCCGCTTGCTGAGCAGGAAACAGGATGTAATAAAGGACTTCAGGAAGGGCTTTCTACCGGTGATAGCACCTGTAGCAATTGTATGCCTGCTGATCGCTCCTGCGAATTTGTCCACCGCTTTGCTGATAGGTGCTACCAGTCTCATGCTGCTGTTTATAGGAAGGGTCAGCCTGAAGCATCTGCTGCTTACTTTCGCTGTGGCACTGATCCCGGTTGTCATCCTCATAGCAGCGGCAGTCATTCGCCATAAGACGGGAGACGGAACGGGGACGGTGCAAAAGGGTAAGACAGCGCATAAATCACAATTATTCGCCCGGGTCGATACCTGGATCAACCGGGTGGAGACATTTGTATATGGAGGTAAAGAGAGCAGCGATGAGGATAGTTACCAGGTGAACCAGGCAAAGATCGCTATCGCCAAGGGCGGCTTGTTCGGGCTGGGCCCTGGCAACAGTCAGCAACGTAATTTTTTGCCCCATCCCTATTCCGATTTTATCTATGCCATCATCATAGAAGAATACGGACTCGTGGGGGGCGCANNGATATTCCTGTTCCGCAGTATTCGCATCTTCCGGAAATGCCCGTTTGCCTTCGGTGCATTCCTGGCGTTGGGTTTGAGTTTTACCCTGGTCATTCAGGCTTTGGCGAATATGGCGGTGAATGTGAATCTTTTCCCGGTGACAGGAGTGACCCTTCCACTGGTAAGTATGGGGGGCAGCTCTTTCCTGTTCACCTGCCTGGCAATCGGGATCATATTAAGCGTAGCCAGGAATGTAGAACAGACGGAAGGCCGGGAACCTTTAGCAGCATCAGAGCCTTTGGAAACATCGGACTGAAAATCCGGCCGAAACAGTGCAGCCGGAAGAAAAGTGCAGCCGGAAGAACAGGAACAACCGGATAGAGGGGCGAAGAAAATGGGAGTAGAAGAAGAAAATGATAGAACATCGAAAATGAGCGAGCAGACCACCAAAAGCAGGGAGACACAAGCCTCCGCCTCCATCCGGAGCGGGCGGGGGGAGGCGGTAATCATCGCAGGGGGCGGTACCGGCGGTCATATTTTCCCGGCCATCGCCATCGCCAATGCTTTGAAGGAGCAGTCACCGGGCATTGATCTGCTCTTCGTAGGGGCAAAAGGAAAGATGGAAATGGAAAAAGTGCCGCAGGCGGGCTACCCGATCGAAGGCATCGATATAGCCGGATTCAACAGGAGTTCTTTGATAAAAAATATCTCATTGCCTTTCAAATTGCTAAAGAGCTTTTTGCAAGTGAGGGGTATCCTGCAACGATTTCGTCCCGATGCAGTGATAGGGGTCGGCGGTTATTCGAGCTTTCCTGTATTGCGCTATGCACAGGCCAAAGGCATTCCGACATTCATCCATGAGTCGAACTCTTTTGCGGGGAAGTCGAATCGTCTGCTGGGCCGGAAGGCGGTGAAAGTCTTTGTAGCAGGGGAAGGAATGGGCAAATTCTTCCCCCCGGAAAAGATCCTCGTCACCGGTAATCCCGTTCGTGGCAATATCGTCCACAGCGTGATCGGGAGAACGGAAGCGATCCATTCCTTCGGATTGGATCCGGCGACTATAACGGTTCTTTCAACCGGCGGCAGCCTGGGAGCAAAAGGCATTAACGAGGCCATCGCGGAGCATATCGATGAGTTTGAACAGAAGGGTATCCAACTTATCTGGCAGACAGGCAAGCCCTATGCGGCAACTGCTAAGATCCTTTGCGCAGGTAAAAAGAATGTCTGGACCGGCGATTTCATCACGAAGATGGAAAATGCTTTTGCGGCGGCCGATATCGTGATTTCCCGGTCCGGAGCTATGTCGATCGCTGAATTATGTGTGGTCAAAAAACCGGTTGTGTTCGTACCCTTTCCTTTTGCGGCGGAAGAGCACCAGACCGTTAATGCGCGACACCTGGTAGAGAGGAACGCCGCCTGGATGATAAAGGACAGCGAGGCGCGCGAGAAACTGGTGAGCGCGGTCATCGGCCTGGCAAAGGACAAGGACAAACAAAATGAATTAAAAGAGAATATAGGGAGGCTGGCTATTACCAATGCGGATAGCGTGATTGCCGCATCTGTACTCGGGTTTCTGAATAAAAGATAAACGCGAAGAAGATAAAAAATTAAGTGACAAATCTTCTGTAATAATAGAATGATTGAACTCAAAAACATAAAGAAGATCTATTTCATCGGCATCGGCGGCATCGGTATGAGCGCCCTGGCAAGGTATTTCCGGTTCCATGGAGCTGTTGTAAGCGGCTACGACAAGACGTCCACCGACCTTACGCGGCAATTGGAGAAGGAAGGTATTCCCATTCATTACCAGGAAGATACCAGCCTGGCTCCCAAAGATCCGGACCTGGTGGTATTCACGCCCGCCATTCCGAAGGATCACAAGGAATGGCTGTATTATAGGGACCGGGAGATCCCCGTCCTGAAACGCAGTGATGTCCTGGGGTTGATTACGGCAAGCTCTTTTAATATCTGCGTAGCCGGCACCCATGGTAAGACGACGATCTCCACCATGATCGCCCATATCCTGCGTCACAGCGGATATGGATGCAACGCTTTTCTCGGGGGTATTGCGGTGAACTATAACAGCAATTTCTGGAGCGACGAACGAAATGTCTGCGTGGTGGAAGCGGACGAATATGACAGAAGCTTCCTGAAACTCAATCCGGATATAGCCCTCATCACTGCGATGGATGCAGATCACCTGGATATCTATGGCACCGCCGAAGCCGTCCAGGAGGCATTCATCGAATTCGCGGGCAAGCTTAAACCGGGGGGGCTCCTGTTGAGCAAATTTGGCCTGGAAAGGAGTGCAGCATTCACTGCTGAAGGACGGCAGACCTACAGCCTGCAAAACGATAGCGCGGACAACTATTCGCGGTCGATCACGATGCATTATGGAAGTTATGAATTCGATACCCTTCGGAAAGACTGGATGCTTAGCGGAATCGAGCTCAATATGGGCGGGATGCACAATGTGGAGAATGCTACTGCGGCGATAGCCGTGGCTCACCACCTGGGCATCGACAATAAAAAAATAAAAGAGGCTGTTGCCACATTCCGGGGCGTGAAGAGAAGATTCGAGTATATCGTTAAAACACCCGGCTGCGTGATGATCGATGATTATGCGCATCACCCGGAAGAATTGAAGGCCCTGATCAGCAGCGCCAAAGCACTCTTCCCCGGGATGGACTGTACCGTGATCTTTCAGCCGCACCTGTATTCCAGGACCCGGGATCTGGCTAATGGGTTTGCCAGGAGCCTGGATCTGGCAGATGAAGTGATCTTATTGCCGATTTACCCAGCCAGGGAACTGCCGATAGAAGGAGTAAGCAGCGGGATGATCGCGCAACGGATGGAGAAGGGCAAGGCGATCCTGTGTACAAAGGAGGAGTTGTTGCCCTTCATTAAAGAGAGAGTGGGAGGGAACGAGTACCCGCAGGTACTGATCACTGCCGGAGCCGGGGACATAGACGCCCTCGTGGAACCGTTGAAGAAGATCATTGAAAAGGGTAAATAAAAAATATTGTGTACGGGAAATTTTTACCCGGACACCTTGTACCCGTCTGACGGTCAAAACGGGGCCGTTGGGCGGGTAGTAAACTGGACGAAATGAGGAGCAATATCGGGAAAATATTATTTGTTACGTTATGGTGCATAGCAGGCTCCGGCGTCATGGTATTGCTCGTAGCCGCCATCAAAAGCAGGAATAGCAAAACCTGTACAGGATTGAAGATAGCGATCAGCAGCTCCTCAGAACAGCCTTACATCGACAAAAAAGAAGTGCTGAACCTGCTTACGGCCAGGGGCTCCGGAAAATTGCAGGGTAAAGCGATCATGGGATTCGATCTGCGGGGGATGGAAGCTGCCCTGAAAAAAAATATTTGGATCAGCGATGCTCAATTGTTCTTTGATAATAACCAGGTATTACGGTTCAACGTGATCGAAAGAAAACCGGTCGCCAGGATCTTTACGAAGCAGGGAACGAGCTTTTATATAGAAAGTAGTGGTGTGCAGATACCCCTCTCCGATAAGTTCCCGGCAAGGCTGCCCTTATTCACCGGTTACCCGGATGCTGCTATCAGGATGCATGGACCGGATAGCGCCCTGACCTGCCAGATCAGGCAACTGAGCGGCTATATTCTCAGTCAGCCTTTTTGGATGTCGCAACTGGCTCAGATAGACATTACGGCCGTCCGGACATTTGAAATGGTGCCGGTCGTGGGAAATCACCTGATTATATTCGGAGACGGTAACGATTATGAACAGAAATTTCACCGGCTATTCATTTTTTATAAGGAAGTATTGAGTAAGACGGGCTTTGACAAGTATTCAAAAATCGATGTGCAATATGACGGGCAGGTCATCGGCACGAAAAAAGGGGGAATGATAAGCCGTTTCGACTCGCTGCAGGCGATCAAAAATATCCGGCAGCTTATAAACTCGGCCCAACAATTGCAAGCTGACACGGTCAGCCGGTCAGATACGCGGCCACTGGAGCGCAGCACGATGACAGAGCAGACGCTGACCAATTATGACCTGGTCACGGAAAATGACAGTGCCCGTCATTCCTCACCCGTGAAGCCTTCGCCAAAAATGAAGAAACAACTAAATAAAAATAAACTATACTAAACTTATGAATCACGAACAACCAATCATCGTCGGTCTCGATATCGGCACCACCAAGATTGCTGCCATAGCGGGCCGTAAAAACGAATATGGCAAGTTGGAGATACTGGGGTTCGGACGTGCCAATTCCAATGGTGTCAAGCACGGCCAGGTGCTTAATATAGATGAGACCATAAAAGCCATCCGGATGGCCCTGGATAATTGCTATGCTTCCAATCCCAACCTGGAGATCAGCGAAGTTTATGTGGGAATTGCCGGCCATCATATTAAAAGCCTGCAGACACGCGGGGATATCGTGCGTCAGCAGACGGACGACGAGATCACCCAACGAGAGATAGACCAGCTCATCGCCGACCAGTATAAGACATACATTCCTGCGGGAGATCAGATCATCGATGTCATACCCCAGGAGTTCACCGTGGATAATTTCCAGAATATTCCTAACCCGATCGGCTATGGCGGCGTCAAGGTAGGCGCAAATTTTCATATCATCACCGGTGATAAGAATGCCATCCGGAATATTAACCGTGCCGTAGAAAAAAGCGGATTGCTCACCAAAGACCTGGTACTGCAACCCCTGGCTTCAGCGGCCTCCGTCATGGGACAGGAAGACCTGGAAGCCGTGGTCGCCATCGTAGATATTGGAGGGGGTACTACCGATCTGGCCGTTTTCTATGAAGGGATCCTTAAACATACGGCTGTCATCCCATTTGGCGGAGAGAACATCACCAACGATATTAAGACAGGGCTGGGTGTATTGAAAACACAGGCCGAGCAGATGAAAGTGCAGTTCGGCTCCGCACTGTCAAATGAGGCCAAAGCCAATGCATTCATCACCATTCCGGGCCTGCGTGGGATGCCTGCCAAGGAGATCAGCGTAAAGAATCTTGCCAATATCATCCAGGCGCGTATGAGCGAGATCATNNGCTTGACAATAAAAGTTTGAATGGCGGCATTGTGATGACCGGCGGAGGCTCACAGCTACGTCACCTGATCCAGCTCACGGAATATATAACGGGGCTGAATGCCCGTATCGGTTATCCTACGGAACACCTGGCGGCAGGACATATCGAAGAGCTTGCCAAGCCGACCTATTCGACCTGTATCGGCCTTATCCTGAAGGGATTCAGCGATTATGAGCACAACCGTAAACAGTTCGAAAAAGAATACCGGAAAGTAGAGATTCCGGAAAATCTGAGAAAAGCCGAAATAGAAGAAGAGAAGCCCGTATCCGAAGCGATCGTGCAACAGGAGAGGGTGAGAAACCGGAAGGGGGTCAAAGATTTCTGGGGCAAGTTTAAGGACGGAATTATCGATCTGTTCAAGGAGGAAGAAGATAAAGCACTATGAGTAAAAAGTTTTGCGATAATACTAACCTGATTTAAATTCTATTGTTATGATTCATTTTGATTTACCGAAGGAAAAATCATCCATCATCAAGGTGATTGGTGTGGGTGGTGGTGGGAGCAATGCAGTGAACCAGATGTTCGGTCAGAACATTGAAGGGGTGAACTTCATCATTTGTAATACCGATGCCCAGGCCATCGCCCAGAGCAGGGTGCCTAATAAAGTGCAGCTGGGACCTACCCTTACACAGGGACTGGGTGCAGGGGCGAATCCTGATATCGGTAGGCAAGCGACTGAAGAAAGCCTGGAAGAGATCAAGCAAATCCTGGAAGTAAATACCAAAATGGCCTTTATCACCGTGGGCATGGGCGGTGGTACAGGCACCGGTGGTGGACCGATCATTGCCAAAATATGTAAAGACCTGGGCATCCTCACTGTAGGCATCGTGACCACTCCTTTTTCCTATGAGGGGAAAAAGAGACAGCTCCAGGCCGAAGAAGGCATCCGGATCATGAAGCAATATGTGGATACCCTGCTGGTCATTAGTAATGACAAACTGAGGCACCAGTTCGGTAACCTCAAAATGAAGGAGGCTTTTGCCAAAGCGGATAATGTACTCGCTACGGCCGCCAAATGTATCACCGATGTCATCAATAGCACCGGGCAGATCAATGTAGACTTTGCCGACGTATGCACAGTCATGCGTAGCGGTGGAGTGGCCATCCTGGGAAACGCTGCGACGGAAGGGGAAAACCGCGCTCAGAGAGCCATCGAAGAGGCCCTCAACTCCCCCCTGCTGAATGACAATGACATTCGCGGTGCAAAATGGATCCTTATCAATATCAACTCCAGCGAAGGAGAACATGAATTCACCATGGATGAAGTCGAGATCATCCAGAACTACCTGCTCAGCCAGGCCGGTGAGAGTACGGATGTCATCCTGGGACTCGGGTACGAGAATTCCCTGGGACCCAAACTGAGTATTACTCTCATTGCCACCGGCTTCGAACATAGGGATCCCTTCAAGATTTCTAATCCAAGGACTGCGGCTAAAAAGGAAGAAAAGATCCTCATGCCCCTGGGCCTGCCCGCAGAACCTACCACAGAAAAACGGCCTGTGCCTCCCCTCTCCGAAATCACAAAAGAAAAATCCGTCATGGAGCAAACTGCAGTTGCCCTGCCGGAAGAATTGCAGCCTAAGCTGATGGATAATAACCCAGCGGTAGTTCCTCAAACCTCAATACCGGCTGCCCATCAGGCATCCTATGCTACCCCTCTGTCACTTTTCGTCAATGAAGAACCCGTTGCTAAAACGATTGAATCCGCCGGCAAGACAATTGTGGACAACCCGGTGGAAAAAAATGAAAAGCCGACGTNNGCCGACGAGGATAGAATGGGTACTTTCGCCTGAAGTTGTTACACCGGTAGCTCCGGCCCATCAGGAAAAAATTCAGACGCCATCCGGCGCCTCAAATAATTCTCCCGCGTCTGCAGCGTCGGGGGGATACCTTGCAAGGCCTTCCAATATTTATGCCGAAGAACCGCGGTCAGAAAAGGAATCCAACCCAGAACACACTCCTGTGAAGGAACCGGTCTTGAATACAACTGCGAAAGATCCGTCTAAGGAAGAGGAATCTTCCCCCGATATGCNNGATATGCAACTTGTATTCCGAGATAATATTCCAGCGGCGGATGAGCCTAGGGCCCATCAAACACAAATTATTCCGATGGCAAATGTGTCTGCAGAGGATCCTGCGATGCAGGACAATGCAGATGACCCTAAGCGCCGGGCGGCCGATAGAATCAACAAGTTGCGCAACTTGTCGTTCAATATCAATGCTGCCGATCCCAATAATGAGTTTGAAACTGTGCCGGCTTACATCCGCCGTAATCTTGAATTATACAACACGATCTCCAATGTCGAAAACTTCTATAGTAATTATGAGGTAAAGACCGACGATAATAATAATACGGAGATCAGTACGATCAATACATTCCTGGACGGGAAAAGGCCTGACTAATCACTTACAAACGGCTTTAGTTGTACGAAATAGAAATTGAAATCAGTTTGTTTTTAGTTGTTTATTCCCCCTGGTTTTCCGGGGGGAATTTTATTGTGAGAGGACGGCGCAGGAAATAATCCTGCGCCTCCTACTCGATCGCCTGCGGTTTTTCCAAATTTACAGACCATCGTCGGAGTTTAGACCTTCGTTGGAGCTGCGCTCCTCCTTGGTCGCAACCGAGCGAAGCGAAGGTTGCGGCCAAAGGGCCCGTGACCCTTTTTTGTTATCTTTAGCAGGATCAATCATATAAGTTTGTTTTAAATGCCTTTATTACTGTCTTTCATGGGGATCCTATGCCTGATTGTACTGATCGTATGGTGCAAGTTGGACACATTTATTTCCTTTATAGTGGTGAGCGTAGGGTTGGGGCTGGCCTGCGGGCTGGATATCCACCGGATCAGCGAAGCAATCCAAAAGGGTATCGGGAACATCATGGGGACCCTGGTGATCATTCTGGGTTTCGGGGCCATGTTGGGCAGACTTATAGCAGATAGTGGAGCGGCCCAGCAGATCACACAATCCCTGGTCAGGTTATCGGGTATCCGCCGTATCCAATGGGCAATGGCGCTCTCGGGTTTTCTGGTGGGCCTCCCGATGTTCTATTCGGCCGGTTTTATGGTGTTGATGCCCCTCGTCTTTGCCGTGGGCGCTTCCACGAAGCTGCCCCTTCTGTACCTGGGCATTCCGGTATTATCAGCCCTGTCAGTGGCGCATGGTTTCCTTCCTCCGCATCCTTCCGCCACCGCCATAGCCCAGCAATTGCATGCCAATATCGGGAAGACGATGTTGTACGGGATCATCGTGGGCATACCGACGATCATCCTGTCGGGGATCCTCTTTGGGAAGACCTTACGCAAATACAAATCGGTCCCCAACCCCTCCGTACTAACGGTGCAGCTTATGGAGCCTCATCAATTGCCGGGGTTGGGACTTAGCCTTGGGGCTGCGCTCATGCCGCTGATCCTGTTGACGGCAACGGCCATTTTCGGGTTTATTCCTGGCGCTACAGGCGCTACGACAGTCAAAAAGACCATAGCCTTTATCGGAGATCCCAATATTGCCATGCTGATCTCGGTTCTGGCAGGCATATACCTGCTGGGTCTTCGTAGGGGCAGGCCCATGAAGGCATTAATGAAATCCCTGGAAGACGCTTTTAAAGGCGTAGCGCCTGTCATGCTGATCATTGCCGGCGCCGGCGTCTTTA
>PLXD01000132.1 GCA_003151295.1 Chitinophagaceae bacterium
GCAGTATCCATGGATTTCTTGGAAGAATCCATAGCCATCTTGGAGGAATCCATAGCTATTTTAGCACTAGTATCAGCGCTCATTTTGGCTGAATCAGCCTTAGCATCTGGGCTTGTGCTGTTGTTACATGCTGCGAACGCGCCGATAGATAATACTAACAAGAATTTTTTCATGGTGATCATTTTTTTGTTTTATGAATGGTTTCCATGTTAATACCCCGATGAGAAAAAAGTAACCCGTTTTCTTTGAGAAAATTCAAATTTTATTTTTCATAATATGTATACGCCGCCGGAAGAGGCCGAAAATATTTATTTCATATTTTTTACCGCCGTTTTGGGTTACGAATCTTTAATTTCGGTATTAATAACGCAATCAGCTTGAGGACAGACACCCACGAACAAACATTGCTAAAAGGATTGGCTTTAAATGACAGGCAGGCCATTGAGACCATTTATAAAAACAATTATAATATGGTGCAAGCCCTTATCATTCATAATAATGGCAACGCTGATGATGCCCGGGATATTTTCCAGGAAGCGATGATCGTACTATATGAAAAAGTAAGATCGGGCTCTTTTGAACTTAATTGCCAGCTCAAGACCTATATTTATTCGATATGCCGGCGTTTATGGCTAAAAAGGCTCACCCAATTACAACGTTTTTCGCCAAATGTGGAAAAACTGGAAGAAACGGTACCCGTGGAAGAACAACTGGAAATACATATTCAACGGAATATCGATTTTGAGCACATGGATGAGGCGATGAAGGGATTGGGCGAACCCTGCAAAAGTTTGCTGGAAGCCTATTACCTGCAGAAAAAGAGCATGGTAGAGATTGCGGACAGTTTCGGATATACGAATGCCGATAACGCCAAAAATCAAAAATATAAATGCCTGATGCGACTTAGAAAGCTATTTTTTGATCAAAATAAAAACAGGACTGTGTAATGCAAGAGATCAACATGTCAGACTCCATCGAACGCTATATAAAAGGAGAAATGCTTCCTGAAGAAAAAGTATTTTTCGAACAACTCAGAAAGAGCAACCCTGGTGTGGACCAAATGGTTGTAGAGCATACTCTCTTTCTCAACCAGCTTAGCAAATACGGAGAAAGAAAGGATTTTACCGCCCGGTTGAACGAGATCCATAAAGAATTGTTCGAGTCCGGCTAGCTCAAAGAAGCGCCTGCCAAGGCCAAAGTCGTCCTACTCTGGAATAAATACAAGCGCGTCGTCATGGTCGCGGCTTCCATTGCGGGTATTACTGCCCTGGCGATCAGCGGTTTAATATCCTATATCTCTCCGAAGGCGACGAATGATAAGAAGCTGGAATTATTGAGCAGGAAATTGGACGGCGTTACCCGGACCCTGAACAACGTGACCAATAAGATCAATGAAGGTGCGGCGGCTGCGCTGCCTTTAGAACCCCGTTTTAAATCCGGAGGAACCGGGTTCCTGATCGACCCGCGGGGATACATTATCACCAATTTCCACATTATTAAGAATGCTACCCTTTTAGAAGTTCAGAATAACAAGGGATCTTATAAAGCCAGGCTGATCCACCAGGATCCGGCCTCCGACCTTGCTGTACTAAAAATCGAGGACTCCAGTTTCAGACCTCTCGGGCTCTTGCCCTACGGGATCAGGAATGGTAGCGCCGACCTTGGAGAAGATATTTTCACCCTTGGCTACCCACGCGATGACGACGAGATCGTCTACGGAAAGGGATATATGAGCGCCAAATCAGGTTATGAAGGCGATACCCTGGCCTGCCAGATAGCCGTTGAAGCCAATCCGGGTAATAGCGGCGCACCGGTCCTGAATAGTGACGGGGAGATCGTCGGTATCATCAATTCCTCCCAGAGAATGGCCCAGGGCGTCGTATTCGCTATCCGTTCCAAGAATATATTCCGGACACTGGAGGATATGAGAGCCGATAGCACCCTCAAAAAAGACAGCACCCTGAACTTTCCGCTGAGATTGCCGGTCTCCTCTTCCATCAAAGGCCTTTCCCGCCATCAGCAGATCACAAAGATCGAGGAATGCGTGTTTCTTGTAAAAAGCAACTAAAATACCTTATTCCCAAAGGCTCGTGGGATATTCATTTTTCGCAATCAGTGCATTCAGGCTAGCCGCGACGACGGGTGCATCTTCTTTATAAGTCACCCCAAACCACTGAGCGTTTGTAGGAATGACCCGTATAGCGCCATTTCCTTCCTTGATAAAACGGTCACCGATCATGGTAATAAAGAACTCTGCCTTGGGTTCGGTGCCATGATTCTCCAGGAACTCCCGGAACCATTGCTTCGTGAATCCGAAGACTGAAGGTGCAAAACACCAGAAATTCATGGAAACCTTTGAATCAAAGGGCACTTCATACTTTTTATCCCCTTCTTCGTACGTGATCTTAGGGCCTTCCTGGTAAATTTTAGTACGCTCGGTGACGGATAACAGATTCCCCGAAGCATCTACCTCGCAAACACCCCGACTTACCGAACCATTATCAGACAAAGTCTTAGCCAGCTCATAGCCTATGATGGAATACAATCGGTCATTGCAGTCGCCGGTCAGAAATCCATATGCTTTTTCAAACGCATCGCGCCCGTAGAAATCATCCGCATTGATCACCGCAAAAGGCTCTTTGATAGCATCTCCGGCACATAAAATGGCATGGGCCGTACCCCAGGGTTTCGTTCTTTCGGCAGGCGCTTTGTAACCGTCCAGGTAGGCGTCCATATCCTGGTAAACGTATTCAAGCGCTATCTTTCCTTTTAGTTTGGGCTCGAAGATATCCTTGAAATCATCCGCGAAATCTTTACGGATAATGAACACCACTTTCTTAAAACCGGCCCTGATCGCATCATATATCGAATAATCCATGATCGTCTCCCCGCTGGGACCAAATCCCTGTATCTGCTTCATACTGCCATACCTGGATGCCATACCGGCCGCGAGAATTAAAAGAGTTGGTTGCATTTATACTAATTTTACTGATGAGGCACGAAAATAAATAACTTTTACACCATCATAAACAATTCCTTAAAAATAGCGAATCCCTCCCTGGCAACCCTGGACCACCTTGATCATCCGGAACTAACAGAACACCGCATCATGGCGGAGGTGCTGAGACTGGATAAGATCCACCCCGTCATTTCAGGTAACAAATGGTTTAAGCTAAAATACTACCTGGAGAACGCATTGCAAAAACAAAGCCAAGCAATACTTACCTTCGGTGGCCCTTATTCGAATCATATCATCGCCGCGGCCTGCGCAGCCCGGGAAACAGGTCTGAAATCCATCGGTATCATTCGGGGGGAGCGCCCGGATGCCCTCTCCCATATGCTGCAGGCAGCTTTGCAGTATGGCATGGACCTGCAATTCATAAGCCGTGAAGATTACCGTAAGAAGACCGAATCATCCTTCCTTAACCAACTTTCCCTGCAATATCCCGGGGCCACCCTGATCCCCGAAGGCGGCGCCGGAATCGACGGCATCAGGGGTTGCGAAGAAATATTACAGTTGGTTGACAACAGCAGGTATTCCCATATACTCTGCGCAATGGGTACCGCCACTCTGCTGCTGGGTCTTGCCAATGCATCGCGCCAGCAACAGGAGATTATTGGCATCTCTGCATTGAAGGGATTCGATAAACGACCCGCCGATGTCCCATACCTGCTGGCATCCGAAAAGATCCGTAACTGCCGTATCATCGGGGATTATCACTTCGGGGGCTACGCCAGGAAATCGCCCGGACTTTTCAAATTCATGAATGAGTTGCATGGTCTCACAGGCATCCCCACCGATTTTGTCTATACCGCAAAACTATTCTATGGCACTTTGGATATGATAAAAAAAGGCCTCTTTCCACGCGATAGCAGGCTATTGCTGATCCATAGCGGTGGATTACAGGGCAATTGCTCGCTGGAGCCCGGAATATTGACCTTTTAGGAACGAGTTTTAAATACCCGCATCGATTATCTTTGTCCGCATTAAAACATCTTTTCAAAAGATTCGTTATGCCATTAATGGGTAGGATGCTGATTGCAGGATTGACCGGTCTTTTTTGGGCTACTATCGTGATGGCACAGGACACGCTCCCTGAGTTCTCGGCTTCCGCTCATAGTAATGGAAAAGTGGTCATCAGTTGGCATAATAATTATACCAACACCACACAGATCAGCATTCAGCAATCGTCCGACAGCCTTAAAAATTTCACCACCTTCCTGACCGTACAGCATCCAATGCTTCCTGAAAACGGATTTGCCACCAACAAAATCCCGGGACCAGGCTTGTTCTACCGTTTTTTCATCGTATTCAATGATGACAAATATATTTTTTCCAGATCCAGGAGGGCCGTGCCGCAAACTATATCTTCATCTACTTTACAGGCCAAAGCGCCCGTTGTTACCCCGGTACCCCCTGTCAAAAGTCCGGCCGGCAATCCCCCTGCCCCGCAAGAGGAAAACCTGGCCAAAGGGGAAAGTCAACGAATCCTTTTCGCCCCGGACAACGAAAATATAGAAAAGCCGAAAATAAAAGGCCCTGCAGCGATCAGCAAACGACCGGGGACAGGGGCGGAGAAGCCTATTTTTTTCAAGACCGGAGATTCAACGATGGTCCGTTTGACAGGCATACAGATCCTGAAATTCCGGGACTCCATCCTGACCAGGACCAAGGACACGCTCGTCTTCGTGAATGCCGATACGATTCTGGTCAAACGCTTTGTCCCCAAAGAAGTATACAAGGTCTCCGCGTATGTCTTCATCGGGAAAGAGGGTAACGTATATGTCTCTCTGCCCGAAGCAGGTAAGAGATCCTATATCGTCAAATTCCTCGAAGAGAACAATAGGCCTCTCTTCGAACTGAAAGATGTAAAAGATCCTGCCCTGATCATCGATAAAACCAATTTCATTCATGCCGGCTGGTACCGCTTTGAACTATTTGAGGATGGAAAACTGAAGGAGAAGAATAAGCTGCTCATACCCAAAAATTTTTGATTTACCCGTTTGTAATTCAGCCGACCCTTATCAACTCACGAGCTTTACGTCAAACACGATCTCAAAATTCCGTTCCAGTTTTGTCTTTACTTCTGCAAGGGGAATCTCCCTGCCAAGCTCATTTTTTAATGAAGTTGCCTGCTTGTCCCGGATCCCGCAAGGGATCATCTGTGTGAAATGCGAAAGATCGGTATTGATATTGAAGGCAAACCCATGCATGGTGATCCAGCGGCTGCAGCGGATCCCGATCGCACAGATTTTCCTTTCCCGGCCCTTTATGGCAGGGTCGATCCATACCCCCGTCTCACCCGGAGAACGTTCGCCGCGGATATTATATTCTGCCAGGGTGAGAATGACCATTTCCTCCAGACTTCGCAGGTATTTCCCGATATCGGTATAAAAACGCTCCAGGTCCAGTATCGGATAGCCTACTATTTGCCCGGGACCATGAAAGGTGATATCCCCCCCGCGATTGGTCCTGAAAAAATGAATATCCTGCTGGCGGATGGTATTTTCATCGATCAGCAGGTTCTCCGCATGACCACTCTTGCCGAGTGTATATACGGGAGGATGCTCGACAAAAAGAAGATGGTGAGTCGTATGGGCAGGCGGCTGTCCGATGGCCCCGGGATCTAAAGGATCCTTCGAATCCGATACCCGGTTACGCCATTCCGATTTTATACGGACATTCTCCTGCAATAAAGATTCCTGGTATTCCCAGGCCTGCCGGTAATCCATAGTACCCAAGTCCCTGAATATGACTTCCTGCATATCCTGCAAATTTAGCTCAATTTCCGTAATGGTCTCCACCTTCCCCATAACAGATCTTATCTCATTGTAATGGGGCTTATCCCTTATTTTTGCACAAACTCAACCTATGAGCAAGGAGCCTGCAGAGGTAAATGTAAAAGATATGGAAGAGGAAGCAGGCTCCGGAGACGGATCGGAAGAGCTATACGAGCGACTGCATCTAAGGGTCGATAAGGGACAGGAGCCCCTCCGCATCGATAAATTCCTCAAGCAGCGTATGGAAGGCGCTTCCCGCAATAAGATACAAAAAGCGCTGGAATCCGCATTGGTACTTGTGAACAACAAACCGGTTCCATCAAATTATAAGATCAGGCCCCAGGACGAGATCATCATGTATTCCGATAAAGAAGCACATGGAGAAGAGATCATCCCGGAAAAAATGCCGCTGAATATCGTTTACGAAGACGAGGACGTGATGGTCATCAATAAGCCACCCGGCCTGGTCGTGCACCCTGCCAGCGGCAATTACTCCGGTACCCTGATCAACGGGGTCGCCTGGTACCTGCAGCAAAAGAACAGCACCCTTAGTGAAAAAACACTGCCACGGTTCGGCCTAGTTCACCGGATAGACAAGAATACCAGCGGATTGATGATACTTGCCAAGACCGAAATAGCCGTCCGGAGCCTGGCCAAACAATTATTCGACCATTCGGTGAAGCGCCAATACCTGGCCCTGGCCTGGGGAGACCTGGCGGAAGAAAAGGGCACCATCATCGCGCACGTTGGCCGCCACAAACGATTCCGGAAACTATTCGATGCCTACCCCGAAGGAGAGTATGGTAAAGAGGCCATTACGCATTATAAGGTGATAGAGCGCTTTGGATATGTGACCCTGGTACAATGTGTGCTCGAAACGGGTCGCACCCACCAGATCCGCGTCCACATGNNCGGCGACAAGATCGTAAAGGGTACCGTATTTAGCAAATACAAGCAATTCGTCGATAATTGTTTTACCATCTGCCCGCGCCAGGCCCTGCATGCAAAAACGATCGGGTTTGTTCACCCGTCCACCCGGCAGGAAATGTTGTTCGAAAGCGATTTACCCGACGATATGAAAAAGCTGGTGGAGAAATGGAGGAATTATACGGCCACGCGCTTATAATCAGCAATCATTTGGGAAATGCCATTTTGTAGTCCACGCTGATCTTTCCTTTGGAGATATCGTCCAGTTTCCCTTTCAATAGCTTGCGTTTGAGGGGCTTAAGATAATCGATGAAGAGCTTGCCTTCGATATGATCGTATTCATGCAGGATCACTCTCGCAGTAATGCCGTTAAAGGTCGTCTTGTTGGGCTCAAAATTCTCATCCAGGTAAACAAGGGTCACTTCCTCATTCCGAAAAACGTCCTCCCGGACCTTGGGTATGCTCAGGCAGCCCTCATTATAGGCCCATTCTTCACCATCCAGTTCTTTTACATGAGCATTGATGAAAACCTGCTTAATGCCCGGTCCATCGGGATATTTTCCCTTCTCCTCCTCTTCCAGATTATTGAATATCTGGGTGGAATCGACCACAAAAAGCCGGATGTCCCGGTTAACCTGCGGAGCCGCCAGTCCTACTCCATTACTGGAGTACATAGTCTCCCACATATCCTCGATTAATTGGGAAAGGTTGGGATAATCCGGGGTAATATCTTTACAGATTACACGAAGGATCGGGGTGCCATAGGCAACAATTGGTAAAATCATTGTAACACGAATTAACGCGAATCAACGCGAATTAACGCAAATGAGCGCGAATTTATATAAATTAAGCCAAATAAATATGCAGCCTTTAAGCTCTCACCAATCTGCCAAGCCTCTGCCTTTCTCCGGGCAGCCCTGTCCTCAATGCTGCCCCGCCCGGCCCAGGTATTCCTGCAGCATGATTGTAGCAGCTATCTCATCAACAAGGGCCTTGTTGCGCCTTTGCTTTTTTTTGAGACCCATATCGATCATGGCCCGGGAAGCCATTTTGGAAGTATTTCGTTCATCCACCAACAGCAGGGGCATGGAAGGAAACTCCTTTTTTAGGCGGACGACCAGTTGCCTGACCAAGGGAGTGGCATGCGTATCGCTGTCATCCCAGTTCTTGGGTTCGCCCACCAGGACCAATTCCACAGGCTCTTTTTTAAAATAGTCCTTGAGGAACGCGATCAGCTTAGGGGATTCGATCGTCATCAGCCCGGTAGCGATAATCTGCAGGGGGTCCGTGACGGCCACGCCGGTGCGTTTGAGTCCATAATCGATTGCGAGGATGCGGGGCATGGTTAATGATTGCTTTCCAGGAATTCTTCGGGGGAACATACCGGCAAAACAGGTATGGCCGCTTTTTGCAATCCCTTGTCCCTGGTGATGAAATAGTCCAGCTTGTGATGTATAGCTGTGTAATATTGCAATGCATCCTCTCTATCGGTCATTTTCGAATGCAATGCATTTATAGTGATCTCGTGACCGATATCGATCACCTGTATATCCGCCAGTAAGGTCAATAATAATTCTTTCGCCTTGGCATGACCATAGGCTTTAGTCAACCAATAACCGGCTATATGAACGATCGAAGGAGTAATAAAAGCCTGCACCCTTCCCCTAACCGCCCATTCCATCAATTTACGCGAACTTTCATATTCGTTGCGCTTGAGTGTAAAATCAAGGAGGATATTCGCGTCCAGAAATATCCTAAAAGCCATATTTCCCTCCCTGCTCTTTATAGTATAGATCCTTCAGATCGGCCTTTTCACGAAGGTCAGGTTTTTCCAATTTGTCCACCAGGTCTAATATGTTCCTACGCTGCACAGGTTTAGTGACTGTCTTAAAATAGCTTTCTACTAATTCCGAGACACTCATCTGCTTACTGGCCGCATATGCCTTCATGGAGTTCAGCAACCCGCCATCAATGGTAAGATTTAAACGTTCCTTCATCAGTAATATTTATACGCAAATATACGCATATTTTTAAATTATGCGTATATTTTATACCTATCGAGCTAAAAAATTACTTCAAAAATAGATCCGTGATCACAAAAACGGCAAAAACGACGCTTGCGATGCCATTGGCTGTCATGAATGCCAGGTTGACCTTACTGAGGTCATTGGGTTTGACGATAGAATGCTGGTAGATCAGCATCCCGATGAACACGGCAACCCCTGCCCAATACCACCAGCCGAAGCTACCCACCAGGCCGGCCGTCAACACACAGGCCGTGCTTAACAAGTGCAAGAATTCGGAAACGTNNAATTCTTCATCCTGTAAGGCATAGATGATATCGAAGCCACTCACCCAGAAGATGACGGTAAAGGAAAAAAGAATAGGCAACAGGGCAAAATGACCGGTTACCGCAAGGAAAGCCCCGATTGGGGCAAGCGACAGGCCTAGGCCAAGCACCAGATGACACAGATGCGTAAAGCGTTTGGTATAGCTATACCCCAGCACCACCGCCAGGGCCACGAAAGAAAGATAAAAACACAGGAGATTGATAAACCAGGTGCAGACCACGAAGGCCACGCAATTAAAAAGCACAAAACGCAAGGCGCTAT
>PLXD01000229.1 GCA_003151295.1 Chitinophagaceae bacterium
CTGCACGGCAATCTGGCCGGGAAAGACAATGGTGAGGTCTTCGACCTCTATCCCAATTGGATCCGGTCCTCGAAGGGACAGCAATCCATCTCCGCCAATCCCGATAAGCACCACTACTGGAACCGGGATATCTTCACTTATATCAGCGCTTCGAATGGTATGGAGCAGCAAGTGGAGGACACGATACAGTTCAAGAGCTATCCGGTAGCCGTACACGATACCATTTATTATTCAAGGGGATATATGGTGCTCGACAGGGTAGTACTGAACCCCGATAGCGGGAAATATCATTTTACCTCTTCCGATACGGCCCTGATGGCCGAGGTCAGGGTTTTCAGCAAGGATAGCATGCAATACAAGGCTGCTCCCTTATTCTACCTGAAAAACAATGAATCTCATACGGTCGCCGATACCATCTTTGCCCAGAACCTGGCCATCCGTTTCAACAGGGTGGTGAGCAATAACAAGATCGAACTGGGTGTAAAAGAATCTTCTTCCCTGGTTCCTTTCGTGGCATTAAAGGTTTACGAATTCCCGCATATCAATATTGTGTGGATCGGGGTCCTGGTCATGATGACAGGATTCGTCATGAGCATCATTCGCAGGTATAAGATGTTAGGAGCTAATAGATTATAGATTGAAGCCTTTAGGCTGCCCGATAGTCATCCGACGGTCGGCTTCTTCCGGGGTTCCTTTCGGGGCCGCTGGTATTAATTCTGGTAGTTTTTAACTAATTTTATGGATAGCTTCTATGTCGTCTTGTAAAAGAATATACCTGCTTTATAGCCTCCTATCCGTACTCTTTCTGCTGTCGGGAATACATTCTTTTGCACAGCAGTCCGGATCTAAGCCGGCTCCTTCCGTTCCCATTCCTTCTGCTCCCGATCCCAGATTTGGTCCGAACGACACGATCATGGTACCTATTTATGTCTACAACGGCGATACACTGCCCTCAAGGNNCGCCTATGACGGAGGCCATGAAAAGGAGATTCGAAGAGTGGACGCGACTCCGAAATGCGGTATATGTTACCTACCCTTATGCGCGGAAAGCAGGGATCATCCTGAACGAGATGAACACCAGGATGGCTACTATGAACTCCGAGGGGGAAAGGAAATCTTATATCAAATCGAGGGAAAAAGATCTTAAAAGGGAATTCTCCGATCCGCTGACAAAACTGTCCGTCTACCAGGGCAGTATCCTGATGAAACTGATCAACCGGCAAACCGGCAATAACTGTTATGAAATCATTAAGGAGTATAAGGGCGGCCTCACCGCCCGTTTCTATCAGACGGTAGCTTTCTTTTTTGGAAGCAGCCTGAGACAACCTTACGATCNNACGATCCGAATGGGGAGGACCAAGCCATCGAGGTAATCGTCCAGGAAGTAGAGCGGATGTATCGCGGATGATTTACAACGAACAGTGTACAACGGCTGACGCATCGGGCATGATTAATCTAATCTATCAAAAGACTTTCTCAGGCATTTTATTTGGATTTTGTCGGGTATTCTATCATAATTCGTTTTCCGGAACCATATCGCGTCGCCGCTGGAACTTCGTCGGAGCATCGTTCCTTGCTCCTTCTCGTTCGTAACCTTCGCTTCACTCGGTTACGGTCCTGCCCCCTTTCTCCATAGGGAGTCTGGAGTTAAACGGACCTGCGGAGGCGTCTTCCGCGATATAGTTCCGATGTTGCCCGCGGTGATGAAAGACCGAAGTAATGACATCTTATCTTGAACACGATCACAATATGGCAATAAGACAATGCTACCATTCTACAGATTTAATCTTCCGGACTTGCGTCCTGTTGATGCAATCGACGCCTCGGCAGGGCCATCCCTCCTCATCTTGCCGGCAAACCGGAACAATGGATGGACCGAGGACAGCGGCGTTGCGCAGCAGGCGCAAAGTCCGGAAAAACATCATAAAGTCTTGAAAGCATAAAAGCATCCCGTATGAGAGTATCTAGAGCTGGTGGATTTTCTCGATAAGCTCCGTCGTCGAAAATCCCGGTACAATGGGATTGATCACAACACGGCCGCCCGACTCCATAACCTCTTTGGCGCCTACTATTTGCTCCAAGGTATAATCTCCTCCTTTCACCAGCACATCGGGCACAATGGCATTGATCAGTTCCAATGGAGTATCTTCTTCAAAGACGATGACAGCATCCACCATCAGTAAAGAGGCAAGAATGGTGGCCCTCGACTGTTGATCGTTGATGGGCCTGTGTTCTCCTTTCAGCTTTCTCACGGAATCATCCGAATTAATGCCGACGATCAGCATGTCCCCTTCTTTGGCAGCTTCAGACAGGGAGGCTATATGCCCCAGATGGAGGATATCGAAACAGCCGTTTGTAAAAGAGATGGTCTTGCTGGCGAGACGCCAACGGGCTATCTGCTTTGAGAGGGCCGGCAGGGTAAATATCTTATGCGGAATGATCTCTGCTTTTTTCATCTGTTGATTTTTATCATGGAAAGAATCATAACCGGTTTTTGTTAATACGGGGCAATAAAATAAAGCTTGTTACACCGAACAGGATAAAGCTGAGGAACTGTCCGAACCAGAGCAGCCAGCCCAGCGCCTGGCCGTAGGGTTCAGAAGGGATATTATAGAAAGCGACTGTTTCTTGAACCAATAGGGCGTAAGCGCCGATACCCCCCGGAGAAACGATCATGCCTACACTACCCATCGCCAGTACGCTTAGTGCATCGGTCAGGGTNNGTCCCGGATTGCAAAAAAGCCCAACCAGGTGCTCATCAGGTAGAGAAACCATATACCGACCGTGTAAAAGAAAAACAGCGGCTTATTCTTCAGCGCCCGGACACTGGTCAGCCCATGCCATATATTGACCAGGACCGCTTTTGCCTTTTGAATGATATTCATATGGCCGAACCGGCTGAAAATGAATTTCAGCAGGAACAGGAACAGGATTCCACCGATGATCAGGTATATGATCTTCTGATAAGAAACCTTTCCGTTGGCATTCTCGAATAAAGGATAAATTTTCGTCGCCGCCAGCGCATTGATCACGTCGAACTGGAAGAACAGGGTGAGGGCGAATATGATCAACAGGCACATCACGTCGAAAGCCCGCTCCGCCACGATCGTTCCTACCAGTTTATCCACTGGGACTTTCTCATAGCGGGCCAGGATCGTACATTTTACGACTTCTCCCACCCTCGGCGCACCCAGGTTCACGAAGTAGCCGATCATGACCCCTAAAAAGGTATTGATCTTCGAGGGCCTGTAGCCAAGCGGCTCTATCAATTGTCTCCAGCGAAGCGCCCTCAGCCAATGGCTTAGCAGCAGCAAACCCAGGATAGGCACGAGCAACCAGTAATTGGCCCGGTGAAGAGCGTCTTTCAACTGTTCCCATTTTTCCTTATTCAGATCTTTCAGGCTGAGCCATACAAAAAAAGCTGCCAGTATGGTGAAGAAAAAGTATTGGAGTAAAGCCAGGAGTCTTTTATTCATTCTGCTGCCAATTTACTAACAATTAAAGGCATGGCAAAATTGCAGGTACTCCACGGTCGTTATTTCCCGGGTATCCTGGCGGTTAAACAGCTCAGAGAGCATTGCCTTCTTTGGGGAACACGATCCATGGCTTGAACCGTTTGGCTTCTTCAAAGTCCATGGATGCATAGGATATAATGATCACAATGTCGCCTATAGCGCCATGTCTGGCTGCGGGCCCGTTGAGGCAACAAACACCGGATCCTCTTTTCCCTTTTATCAGGTAGGTTTCAATACGTGAACCGTTATTGACGTTCACGACCTGGATCTTCTCATTTTCTATCATATTGGCCGCGTTCATCAGATCCTCGTCCAAGGTCAGGCTGCCCACATAATTCAGGTTTGCCTCCGTGATCACCGCACGATGCACTTTTGATTTCAGGATTGAGATATACATGAAAGTTCCTTTAATTTTTAGATAAGGGGCACAAATGTAACAATTCATTCTGAGTTAAGTTCAGGCAGGGAATTTCCAACCTCTGCCGATCTGTATCTTGAGCGCCTTTTTTACTCATTCCGTCAGGATCATGTTGTCAATAAGCCTCACTTCCTGCTGGAAGGCTGCTATCAGGGACACCAGCTTTTGCTTTCCATCCCATATGGAAACCTTTTCCAGTGTACCCGTATCGGCTATTTCTACATAGTCTATTCTAAAATCATGTTTCAATAACAGGTCGCAGGCGCGGTCAATCAGGCCGGCCAATTCCCCGGGTCTACAATTTTCCTTAAGATAGGTGAGCGCCTGGTAGATTCCTGTCGATTTTGCTCTTTCTTCCCCGGACAGCCGCATATTCCGGCTGCTCATGGCCAGCCCATCCGCTTCCCTGAGGGTGGGAACAGTATGCAGGATGGCATCGGAGCCAATGAGCGCTAAAAGACGACCCACGACCATACATTGCTGATAATCCTTTTGCCCCATGAACAAATGCTGGGGCTGCACCCGGTCGAGCAAACGCCTCATGACCTGGCATACCCCCTGGAAATGCCCCGGCCGGTAAAATCCTTCCAATATCGTCTCCAGGTATCCCAGGTCATATCTTTCCAGGTCCGCAATACCTCCCGGGTAGAGATCGCCTGCTTCCGGAAGGAACAAGACATCTGTACCCGCTTTTTCCAGCAGGTAAATATCGTTTTCTATCGTTATTGGGTATTTCTGGAAGTCTTTAGGGTCATTAAACTGGGCTGGGTTCACGAAAATGCTGCAAACGCTTAATAAGGATGCCCTTTTTGATATATCAATAAGTGATATATGTCCCGGATGCAAGGCTCCCATTGTCGGTATAAAGCCTACCTGCCTTCCGGCCGGCCTTTGCTTCTCCAGATACACGGTCAGGTCTTCGGATCTCTTGAATAAAATCATTTTTTGGTTTTTTATAAGCGTGAAACGCGGCTACAGCGCTTATTTCACAATAAAATAGTTACCTTCGCAGACTATTTCGGGTAAGGTTCCCCTCATCAATTACGTCTAATAATGCTAACAAAGAAAAGGATTTTATTTATTGCCAACGAAATGTCTCCGTATTTAGAGATGACGGAGTTTGCGGAAATTGTAAATAAACTGGCGATTAAATCAAATGAAGCAGGTTTTGAAGTTCGTTGCATAATGCCACGCTTTGGCGTGATCAATGAGAGGCGCCACCGCCTGCACGAAGTGGTCCGTTTATCAGGCATTAACGTATCGGTGGACAATGATGATTATCCCCTTCAGATCAAGGTCGCTTCCCTGCCGAATGCCCGGTTACAAGTGTATTTTCTGGATAATGAGGACCTGTTTAAGCGAAAGTTCATTTTCAGCGATGAGCAGGAGAAATTTTATGATGACAACGGCCTTAGAGCGGTCTTCTACAGTAAGGGCGCCCTGGAAACCGTAAAGAAGTTCGGCTGGCCTCCTGATGTGATCCATTGCAGCGGCTGGATGACGGGCCTGATTCCTCTTTATTTAAAGACAGTCTATAAAAAAGAGCCCGTATTCGCGCATAGCAAAGTCGTATTCACCGTCGGTCAGAACACTTTCAAAGAGAAACTCGGAGCCGATTTTCTGAAGCTGGCAACCATCCATGCCAATATTAAGGAAAAGGACCTGGAACCCTATAAGGAAAATAACAATACCGCCAGGTTCAGGGGGGGAGCCGCCTATGCGGACGCCATTACCTTTGGCGCCGATAAAGTGGAAAAGAAGCTGATGGACGAATTTGCAAAAATCAGGGCTAAAAAAGTATTGTCCTTTAACGCGGAATCGGATTTAACAGATTATTTGCAATTATATACGGATCTCACAAAATAGCCCCGATTTTGTCGGAAATTTCATTTCAGCTATTATCTTTGCCGCGAAAGTTAAGAAGTCCCATTAATTCGTAATTAAATCATTATTACCAACATGCCTTATTTATTTACATCTGAAAGTGTTTCAGAAGGCCATCCCGATAAAGTGGCCGACCAGATATCCGATGCCCTGATAGATAATTTTCTTGCCTTCGATCCTCAATCGAAAGTGGCTTGCGAAACGCTGGTAACGACTGGACAGGTGGTTCTTGCAGGGGAAGTAAAGTCTAAGGCATACCTGGATGTACAGGAGATCGCCCGCGCTGTCATCCGTAAGATCGGGTATACCAAGAGCGAATACATGTTCGAAGCGAATTCCTGCGGTATTATTTCGGCTATCCACGAGCAGTCAGCCGATATCAACCAGGGCGTCGACAGGAAGAAGAAGGAAGAACAGGGTGCTGGCGACCAGGGTATGATGTTTGGCTACGCCAGCAACGAGACGGACGACTACATGCCTTTGCCTCTTGACCTGGCCCATAAGATCCTTCTGGAATTAGCGGTCCTGAGAAGGGAAAATAAGGCGATCAAATATCTGCGCCCTGATGCCAAGAGCCAGGTGACATTAGAATATGACGATAACAACAAGCCCGTCAGGATAGACGCCATTGTCGTATCTACACAGCATGATGAATTCGATACGGAGGCAAAAATGCAGGCCCAGATCAAAAAAGATGTTATCGAGATCCTGATCCCCCGCGTAAAAGCGAAATATAAAAAATACGCCCGCCTGTTCAACGATAAAATAAAATACCATGTCAATCCGACCGGTAAATTTGTGATCGGTGGCCCTCATGGCGATACCGGATTGACGGGTCGTAAGATCATTGTCGATACCTATGGCGGTAAAGGCGCCCACGGTGGCGGTGCTTTCAGCGGTAAAGATCCTTCCAAAGTGGATCGATCTGCTGCTTATGCTACCCGCCATATCGCGAAGAACCTCGTTGCGGCCGGCGTCTGCGATGAAATATTGGTACAGGTGTCTTACGCCATTGGCGTGGCTCAACCCACCAGCATCAATGTGAATACTTATGGCACCGCCAAAGTGGACATGACGGATGCAAAGATCGCTAAGATCGTTACCGAGCTATTCGATATGCGCCCTTATTTCATCGAGACCCGTTTGAAACTTCGCAACCCTATCTATAGCGAGACCGCTGCGTATGGTCACATGGGACGCAAACCTGAAGTAGTGGTGAAAACCTTTACTTCTCCGAATGGGAAGGAGATCAAAAAGAAAGTGGAACTGTTCACCTGGGAAAAACTGGATTATGTGTCCAAGGTTAAGAAAGCATTCGGTATTAAGTAATAGTAGAAGCCGGCTGATAGTGGAAGCTGGATGCCGGTCATAAAATATTCCCGCCTTCTGGCGGGATTTTTTATGACCGGCATTGGTTTCCTGAAATACCGGTAATGAGATGACGGTGGCAAGATGCAGGAACAAGAAGCCGTGCCGGTAGCAAGACCGCAAATCTTAGTTAATGACAAATTAAAAGCAGATGAGCAATACGAAAAATCCCTGGAAGATCCTTTCGGAGAAAAAGGTCTACGAGAATAAATGGATCGGTCTGACAGAATACCAGGTCATTAATCCCGGCGGAGGCGAAGGGATCTATGGCAAGGTCAACTTTAAAAACATCGCCGTAGGGGTGTTGCCCCTCGATGCTCAGTTCAACACCTACCTGGTCGGCCAATTCCGTTTCCCTTTGAACGAATATAGCTGGGAGATCCCCGAAGGGGGCGGGGAGCCGCAGGAGGACCCTCTCGAATCGGCTAAGCGGGAATTGATCGAAGAGACGGGACTGGTAGCCCATCAGTGGGATCTTATCCTGAAGATGCATCTGTCTAATTCCGTCTCCGACGAGCAGGCTGTTCTTTACCTTGCACGCGGGCTGGAACAACATACCGCCATGCCGGAGGAAACGGAGAAACTGGTTGTTAGGAGACTCCCTTTTGAAGAGGCTTACCGGATGGTAGAAAACAGTTTGATCACGGATTCCATGTCGGTAGCCTGTATCCTGAAAGTCAAATTGATGTTGGAGAAGGGCGACATTCCCATCCATCCTTCCATGCCGGACGCCGGCGGGGCGGCAGGACTTGAGACTTCGACCAGGCAGACACCATCAGGCAGACACCATTAAATAAATCTGAATGAAGCAATCTTCCCTTATAATCGGACGGCAGACCCTGATCGAAGCGATCCGGTCGGGCAGGGCGGTGGATAAAATACTGTTTCAGCGGAATGTTACCGGCGACACGATCGGCGAGATCCGGCAACTGGCAAGGGAGCACTCTATTCCCATACAAATGGTCCCGCCAGAAAAACTTTTTTCCCTGACGAAGGCCAATCACCAGGGCGTGGTCGCTTTTGCCGGTTTGGACCAATACCTGGATCTGCAGCAGGTTATC
>PLXD01000485.1 GCA_003151295.1 Chitinophagaceae bacterium
CGGAGGCGTCGATTGCATCAACAGCCGAACGTATGGGAAGTATCGGTATGTTTACAGATCGGGACTGGCTCAATTAGCGTGTTGCAGAGGTAATATGTCGCAAAAGGTGATACGGAAGAAACAGAAACAGGGCCTTAACAAAATCGACCACTATGGATCTATTAAAGGCTTTCACAGATTATGCAAACAGGCAACATTTATTCTCTTCCCGGGACAGGCTCTTACTGGCGGTTAGTGGGGGATTGGATTCCGTTGTCCTTTGTGAGCTATGCCATCTGGCAGGGCTGGACTTTGTGATCGCCCATTGCAATTTTCAACTCAGGGGCGCCGAAAGCGACAGGGATGAGGAATTCATCCGCAAGCTCGGGGAGAAATATAATAAGCCGGTATTCATTCGGTCATTCGATACCCAAGTCTACGCCGCAGCAAAAAAACGATCTATCCAGGTTGCTGCCCGGGAGCTGCGCTACGACTGGTTCCAGGAATTGATCGCTACCGGTTCATCACCCGTTGTTCCCAATTCATCACTCACCACTCAGTCCTCACCGCTCATCCCTCACGGCCGCCCCATCACCAGGATCGTTACCGCTCATCACCTGGACGATAATATAGAGACTCTGTTGATGAATTTCTTCAAAGGTACGGGCATTGCCGGGCTGAGAGGCATTCTCCCGACGCAGGGTAAGATCGTGCGGCCTCTTTTATTTGCAGGAAAAGAGGAACTGCGGCTATTCGCCACACAGCGCATCCTCGAATGGGTGGAAGACAGCTCTAACGAATCCGATAAGTATACCCGCAATTATTTCCGTCACCAGGTGATCCCGCTGGTGGAGAAGGTGTATCCGGGGGCTCTGCATAACCTGGCGGATCATCTCGACCGGTTCCGCGGGATCGAATGGGTATATCGCGGGGCAATCGATCAATACAAAAAGAAACTGCTGGAGCCTAGGGGTAAAGAGATCCATATCCCCGTGCTGAAACTAAAAAAATCGACGCCGCTGCCGGAGGCCCTGCGCACCCTCGTATATGAGATCATCAGAGATTTTGATTTCTCCCCGCAACAGGTGGAGGAATTGATCCGTTTCCTGGATAGCGAAACGGGCAGATATATCGAATCGGCTACCCATCGTATTCTGAAGAACCGAAACTGGCTGATCATATCCCCTCACCCCTCCGTGCAGGCCGCGCACGTTCTGATAGAATCTCCGGATGAACCCATCGTATATGAGAACGGGGAATTGCATTTTCAACAGTTTGAAACTTCACCGGATCAACCGCTGTCGATCCCCAATTCAGCTGCATCATCTTCCTGTAACAAGTCTTCCCACAACAAGTCCTCCGGCACAGGTCAGGGACGGCCCGGGACCGACTCACCCGCTTCAAACAGCATCGCTTTTCTCGATGCCGCATCGATCCGGTTTCCCCTGCTTTTGCGAAAATGGAAACCCGGAGATTATTTCTACCCGCTGGGTATGCGCAAAAAGAAAAAACTGGCCCGTTTCCTCATCGATAATAAATTATCAGGCACCGATAAAGAGAAGATATGGGTGCTCGAAATGGATAAAAAAGTCATCTGGGTGGTAGGGCTCCGGATCGATGACCGGTTCAGGATTTCCCCGCATACCCGGAACGCCTTAAAAATTGAATCTCGGCTGCATTAGTTCATTCAGGAAGGTATTGATCACTTCGGGCCTGGCGGCGATGGTAAAAACGACCCCGAAAACCGCTCCCCATATATGCGCGTCATGATTGACATGGCCGCCGCCCCTTTTCGACATATAGGCGGAATATACGAGGAACAGGACCGCGTAAACGATGGCGGGGATAGGAATGAAGAATACCTGGATGATGGTCCATGGCCTTAGCAGGACAAAAGCAAAAAGCACGGCAGAAACTGCCCCGGAAGCACCCAAGCTCCTGTATTCGGTATCATTCCGGTGCTTGATATAAGTAGGGATATTGGCAACGATCAGCGCTCCGACATACAGTACCAGATAATAATAATGCTGCAAACCTAGTTCGCCCATATAATGCGCTTCCAGGTATTGTCCGAAAAAATAGAGGGTGACCATATTGAAGAGCAGGTGCATGAAATCGGCATGGATCAGCCCGCAGGTAATAAAACGGTAATATTGGTGGCGTTTGGTGATGGCCGGGGGCCAGAAGATGAGGTCGTCCAGTATTTTGTGATTGTTGAAGGCGGTAACGGAGATAAGTGAGGTAAGGACAATAATACTCAGGGTAATAGTGAACATGGAAATTGGAATTTTTTTTAAAGATAGGGGTTTTATGAATGATGGTATTTCTCGTTCCGCTGGATCGTACAGGCACGATACAATTGTTCAGCAAGTACCAGCCGGACCAGTTGATGAGGGAAGGTGAGCCGGGATAATGACCATTGATAATTAGCTCTTGACAGAACGGCCTCATCCAACCCGAAAGCGCCGCCGATCAGGAATACGAGGTTTTTCAGGCTTTCGTTGCCCCTGGCTTGGATGAAACGGGCCAGCCCTTCCGAGTCCATTTCTTTACCTTTCCCATCGAGGGCAACCAGGTAGTCGTCTTTGTGCAACCAATCCAGTATGGTGACAGATTCCTTTTTTTTCAGGTCCATTTCCGACAGCATGCCCGTATTCCTGGGAACGGGGATGATGGTCCATTCCACCGGGTAATAATGGGCAATGCGCCCGGTAAAATCGTCCACGCCCGCCTTCACATACCTTTCATGATTTTTTCCAACCGACCAGAGTTGTATCTTCATGCCGTAAAAATAACGATAGACTTGTCACTATTTCTGATTTTTTGATTATTTTAAACTTTTAGCAACTGAAAAGAATGAAAAAATAACCCATTGGTAATGACGTCTGGTTCCGCTTATCGTATTTTTACGCTCCCGTATCTTTCACGGTCTCGGCTATTTCCAAGCTGCTGATCTATTTAGCAGTGCTGTTCTTCCTTCAGCGATCGTCCCCAAACCCATAATCCCTTTCAACTTTACAGATCCTTATTTTATAAGTGCTGTACCAGCTATCCCGCCCTTTCTGTTGCGCCTCCAGGTGCTCGAGGTTCTTCTTCCAATTCCGGATCGCTTCCAGGCTGTCCCAGTAGGAGAGGGTGATCCCCAATTCGTTTCGGGCGCTCTCATATCCCAGGTAGCCGGGCTGAAGGGCGGCCAGCTCCTCCATTTTGCCAGCCATAGCGGCATATCCATGATCTCCTTCGGTGCGCAGGGAGGAAAAAATAACGGCATAGTAAGGAGGAGGAGGTGTCTTGGCGATCAGTTCCATGCAGGTTCTTATTTCTGCAAAAGTACTAAAGAAGTTTCGATGGTTTTGCCGGCAGGGTAAAGGAAAAGGCGCTGCCTTTTCCGGGTTCGCTCTCTATATGCATCGTACCGCCGTTGCGGGCAAGAAATTCTTTGCATAACATCAGGCCCAGCCCGGTCCCGGATTCGTCGGACGTACCCTTGGTCGTATAATAATCATTCCGGTTGATCTTTGCCAGGGCTTCGGAACCAATGCCGATCCCTGTATCTTCCAAAAATACTTCAATGCAGGATTCCATGGCATGCGCCCCTACGGTAATATGGCCATGCGGAGGGGTGAACTTGATTGCATTGGACAGGAGATTTCGTAGCACCAGGCCGATCATATCCTTATCGGCGAAAGCATAAATATGTGCGTCGGCCCTGCACTCTATGCTGAGCTGTTTAGCCTCCGTCTGCAGCCGGAGGGAGGCGATTACCGTGTTTATCATTTTGGATAGATCCGTCATGTCGGGCCTGACGGCATCCTCTTGCATCTGGCTTCTGGCCCATTGCAGGAGGTTTTCCATCAGGCTGGTTGTGTAGGTCAGGTCATTCACCACGTCAGGCACCATCGATTTGATCTCTTCCGCAGGAAGATCATATTGCTGGATATTGCTGAACAGGTTCTGCAAAGCATACATCGGGGACCGCAGGTCATGGGCTATTACCGAGAAAAGTTTATTCTTGAGCGCATTTAGTTCGGTCAGTTCACTCGTCTGCCCTTTCAGTAATGTTTCATTTTCGGCAATCGCTATTTTCTGCTGCTGGATCTCAAGATTCTTTGCTTGCAAGGTCTTGTATTGGGCCAGCATACTCAGGTGGTAGCCGGTATTCTCCTTCTTGATCAGGAAAAGTCCATAAAAAATAAAGGAAATTGCCAACAACTCGTTGAAGAAATATCCGAACGGGTTGGCCGTCGCCAATTGGTAGGTGTAATGCTTGCATACTACGGCGAGTATGAAATAACTGACCATCGAAAGGTTCACCGAATAGATCATCTGGGTGATCTGCTGCAAAAAGAATACGGAAAGGATCCCATAGAGTATGAAAAACAACTCCACGCCCAGGTTCATCCCGCTCATGTATACGATACTGGTAGCTAACGGGTATAAAGCAAAATAGGAATAGATGGCAACCTCATGGTGATGGTGTGCATTCATCCACAGGACCAGGAAGCTGACGATTGCAGGCATACAGGCCACCAGCCAGGCCATAGCCGGCAGTTTATCGTTATGGAAAAGGCCCGCAATGGGAACAATGATCCCCGTGATCAATTGCAGGAAGTTCAGTTGGTTGAAAACACGCAGTTTCCGCTTCTCATAATCATCGAGGGCATCCGTATATCCGAAAGATCTGACCTTCTCTCCGAATTGAACAGAGCTTTTTCCGAAGGCTTCTATTTTAGAGGGGATGTTAAGGCGCCCGTTTTTGTCTGCGTTCCCGGAAGATTGGAACGCCGATAGGGTATCAATAAGAGCAAGTGATCCGATTCTCTCCTGGAGGTTCATCAGTTTCTGCTGAAGGGATTTCATGGGGCTTGCATTATTTGGGTTAAGTAATAGGGTCGAACCTAAAATAAGCGTTTTAATTCATAAACTCAAATATCCGGACAAAACTAATTAAAATGTCATTAAAAAACATTGTATAACATATTGTTTCGGAGTGATTTATCTTTGCGCTATTCATTTATTACCATGGGATTGATACACTGGCTTCGTACTCAGTTGAAAAGCTCCTTTGACAGCATCCGGAATGAAAAATTAAAACAAAATCTCTTACAGGCGGTCCCCTTCTGGATAGCTTCGTTGGTAACGGGTTTGATCGCCGTGCTATACACCCGGCTGTTTGCATTGGCAGAGCACGGCACCTCCTTTATTTTTCATCATTATGCCCCTCTATTGTTTATCGTATCGCCCATTTGCTTTATCGTTTCCTGGTGGGTGGTAAAGCAGTTTGCTCCTTATGCCAGGGGTAGCGGTATCCCGCAGGTCATAGCCGCCATCGAATTGAGTACGCCCAGGTACAATGAGAAAGTGGGGAAACTGTTGAGTCTCCGGATCATTTTTGTGAAGATCCTTTCGAGCCTGATCATGGCATTTGGAGGTGGGGTAATCGGCAGGGAAGGACCCACGATCCAGATTGCAGGTTCTGTGTTCAGGAAGGTCAATCAGTGGCTTCCTAAATCCTGGCCTAAGATATCCAAACGCAATATGGTCATGACGGGCGCCGCGGCCGGCCTCGCAGCCGCCTTTAACACTCCTTTAGGCGGGATCGTATTCGCCGTGGAGGAACTCACCAAGACCCATATCAGTTATTTCAAGACGGCTTTGTTCTCCGCCGTGATCATCGCCGGACTAACGGCACAGGGCCTCCTGGGTCCTTACCTGTACCTGGGCTACCCGGATATAGGCCATCTCTCCGGCTACATCTTTTTCGGCGTGGCCCTGGTGGCCATCATGACCGGCCTGCTGGGGAGCCTGATGTCCAAAGTGATGCTGCTCTTGTTTGCCTGGAAAGCGAAATTCCGTTTCAACTATCAACACCTCTTCTACCTGGTGGCGTGCGCCTGGATCGTTATCGCCCTGGCCTATTTCGTGAATGAGAATATGATGGGATCGGGGAAAGAGCTGATGACGACCGTATTGTTCACCCATAACAAATATTTGCCCTGGTATATGCCGCTGCTGCGGATCGTGGGCCCTATACTCTCTTTTACGAGCGGAGCGGCCGGCGGGGTCTTTGCCCCTGCCCTAAGCGCGGGTGCCAGCATTGGTTCAACGATGGCAGGCTGGTTCCATTTGTCGGAGGCCAATGCCAATCTGCTCATCCTCTCAGGAATGGTGGGGTTCCTCACAGGTGTTACCCGGACACCTTTTACATCAGCCATCCTGGTTCTCGAGATGACAGACCGGCACAACGTGATCTTTCACCTGATGCTGGCGGGGATGATCGCCAGCCTGGTCGCCCTGGTGGTCGACAGACATTCCTTTTACGAGCGCCTCAAATACCAGTACATGCATGATCTGCTTAAAGAAGACACCCTTCCGGAACCGGCGACACAAGAAAATCCAGGATTACCGGTCTGACCGGACGACCGTCAGTGGACTCCCCGCCGCCGGACCTAACGGAAAAAGATTGTAAGGTGATCCTGTTTCTGCAGAATAAAACTGACTGGCATATTGTAGGAGCAGGGGAGGCGATCGTCGAGAAAAAGGGTGCGAACAATAACGGCTGCTAAGTGTTTATCTTTGAAATAAAAAGGCAAAGATGCAAAAAAGGCAATTGGGCAAATCCGATCTGCAGATAGCCCCGCTGGTATTCGGCGGAAATGTATTCGGGTGGACGATCGATGAAAAGACTTCTTTTGAGTTATTGGATGCCTTCCTGGAAGCGGGATTCAATCTTGTCGATACGGCGGATGTCTATTCCCGCTGGGTGCCGGGCAATAAAGGCGGAGAATCGGAAACGATCATCGGTCGATGGATGAAGCAGCGCGGAAATCGTGATAAGTTAGTGATTGCCACGAAGGTAGGCGGCAATATGGGAAGTGGAAAAAGGGATACCAGCAAAAAATATATCCTGAAGGCGGTGGAGGATTCCCTGAAAAGGTTACAGACCGGGCATATCGATCTTTACCAGACCCATTGGGATACTGCGGATACGCCGGTCGAAGAGACGCTGGAGGCTTACGCACAACTGGTTAAAGAAGGGAAGATTAGGTGGATAGGGGCTTCCAACTTTTCTGCGGAGAGACTGAAAGCATCCCTGGAAGCCAGTGAAAAGCATGGGTATCCCCGTTATGAATCTTTTCAGCCGCTCTATAACCTCTATGACCGGGAAGCTTTTGAAAAGGAATTACAACCTTTGTGTGTGGAACATCAGGTCGGGGTCATTAGCTACTTTTCACTCGCAAGCGGCTTCCTTACAGGGAAATATCGTTCCGAAAAAGATCTGTCTAAGAGCGCCCGCGGAGAAGGCAATAAAAAATATCTTACGGAGAGAGGATTTCGGATACTGGCCGCCCCCGATGAGGTAGCAGCGCAATACCATACCACACCTTCCTCGATAGCCATCGCCTGGCTGCTGACCCGTCCCGGTATCACGGCTCCCATCGCCAGTGCAACAGCTCCCGGGCAGTTGGATTCCCTTCTTAAGGCTGGGACACTTTCGCTTGGCGATAAAGCCATCAGCCTGTTGACGGAGGCCAGTGCGTACTAGTGTAGCGATTATTTAGTTTTGCAACATGATTGTT
>PLXD01000660.1 GCA_003151295.1 Chitinophagaceae bacterium
CGGCAGGTCACGCTGGTCCATCCCTCCAAACTCCAGCAGGTCATAGGCGATAAAGCCTGCCGGCACTTCCGCCAATTGCTTTCGGGACACGTACTTTCTTCCGATACGGGTTTGCAGAGCAGCAAAAGGAAGCGGGACAAGTCTACCTCCTCCGAGGAGCGGGAAGTCAGGTGAGTCCCCGTGTTGGGGATTGCCTGGAGTGTGTTCGGGGCCAGCACCCCCNNATTTGTCTGTCATCAATTCTTCGCCGCGGCTCCATACGAAGAGCTGGTCCTTTCTTTTGACGATCTGCCCCCTGATGCCGTCCCATTTCCACTCGGCCTGCCACTGCCGCGGATCTCCCAGGGCGTCGGGTTCTTCTTCCAGCGCATAGGCCAGGTAGAACGGATAGGGCCGGGAAATATCCGAGCCGGCTGCTTCTTCGCTCAGTAATTCATCAAAGCCGATCATAGCAGGATCCCAGTTACCACTAATGCGGTGTGCGATCACGGCAGGGGTGAGGCCGGTTACTTTGGCCAGGGCATTGACGATGGTCTTCTGTGAGACGCCTATCCTGAACCCCCCTGTGATGAGCTTGTTGAAAACAAAGCGTTCTTCCCGGCTCATCCGCATCCAGTGATGTACGATAAAATTCTTTTTGATGGATTCATCCTGTTTGGCGAGCGATGAAAGCTGCTGCAGGTAATAGGATAGGGTAAACCCTGCATCCGGGTTCAAAGCATCCGGGGCCAAACCGGGTTCAGACATTCCTGTAGCAAGGGGGAGCGATTCTGCCGGTTCCGTCGATTGCACCGGTTCCTCCGATGCAGCTTCCGGGAGCAGCAGGGCGATCGTCTCTGCCAAGTCGCCCACCGTATGATAGCTTTCTTCGAAAAGCCAGGCAGGCAATCCCGTTAATTCCATGCACCAGGCCCGCAATTGCGAAGCGTTTACGGTCCTTTTGGGTCTCCTGCCGCTGAAAAGGGCAATGACCCAAACCTTGTCTTTATCGCCGGGTCCGCTGAAATAATCCGTCAGGGCTTCCAGTTTATCATTTGTTTTGGTGCGGGTGCCCAGTATCGTCACCAATCCGGCGAAAGAAGCAAAGTCAGGCAGTTCATTCATGAAGGGTCGATTCATCGATAGCTTTAATTGATTCTTCGTCTCCGAATTCCGTCTTTACTTCTGCCGCGTCGAACCCTTGCTCAGTCAGGTAGCGGCTTAGGGAGGATTGAAAGCCATGCGTCACAAATACTTTTTGGGCCCCTGTGTCGCGGATAGCCTGGAGGAGTCCTTTCCAGTCAGCATGGTCGCTCAATGCAAAACCTGCATCAGCATTTTGCCTCCGGGTGTTTCCCCTTACCTGCATCCAGCCACTGCAAACGCCGGTTTCATAGTCCCCGAATCTTCGTATCCAGGGGGAACCGGTTGCGCCGGGTGGGGCGAGCACCACAGCTCCCTGCAATATTTCCTTTCCCATTTCCGGGCTCACTCTTGTCACAGCCGGTAAGGCCCATCCTGCCTGCCTGAGTGCCTCGCTGGCATTGGCGATGGCGCCATGTGCCAGGATCGTATCCGTTATGGCATGCAGGCAGGGAAGCAATCTTTGTGCCTTGCCTAAGCTATAGGCCAGCAGGATCGAGCTTTTCCCCGCCGCCTTGTTCCGGGTGATCCATTGCTGGATATCCGTAAAGATGGATGCCTGTGGTTTCCAGTGATAGATCGGAAGCCCGAAGGTGGATTCGGTGATGAATACATGACAGGGGATGGCTTCGAAGGCGCCGCTGATCCCGTCGTTTTCCGTTTTATAGTCTCCGCTCACGACCCATACCTCTCCCTTCCAGGCGACCCTCTCNNCCGGCGGGGTGTAAACTCAGCGCTACCCCGTTCATGAACACCGTTTCGCCCCATTCCAGGGATTGGTAGAAATGATCGCCGAGACGCAGTTGCAGGAGGGGAATGCAGTCGCGATGAGATAGATAATGCCGGCTGCCTGCGCGTGCATGATCGCTATGAGCATGGGTGATGACGGCCCTTTCGACCGGTTGCCAGGGGTCGATGTAAAAATCGCCTTGCGCGCAATAGATGCCTTTCTCTGTAAATTGGAGGAGTGCCATCCTTACGAAGTTACGAAATCAGGCAGCGTTTTGTATCACCGGTTCGCATCCGGCGAGGCAGGCGATTTTTTGGGACCGTTGGTGTCGAACAGTTCGTGATCTCCCGCCTGGAGAAAATACAATTTCTTGTTCTCAAGATAATCCAGCACCATATTCTGGCGGTTCAGGAAAACCGGTTGGATATCAAAATCATTGAACACCTTGTATTTTTTTTCACCGATACTGCCGTTGATGCCGGCGCCATACTGCAGGAGTAATTTGGCGAACCGGTAGGTGGTCTCATATCCCCGGAATACCATATCGCTGGGCCTGGAAAAAAAGTGGGTCTTAAAATCCTGCGTGATCGAACCGACAAGATTGTCGGCCGGGTTCATATAAAAGGGTGTGCTATACAGGATATCTTCATCGCTATACTCCGGCTTGGAGAAATCGCCGATATTATCCCAATTGGGCATGCCGATGATGATCGTATGATAGGTTTTGTTGAGGGAGCTGATCTGCTGGCAGAGGCGCAAGCCGAAATTCTCATCCAGGCTGCCGGCAATGCAAATGGTTTTACGGTTGCTGTCCAGCGAGGGCAGGAGTTTGTTCGCATCAAAATTTTCATCCAGGTTGACAACCTTAATTTTCAGCGGGACCGAAGCCGTCGTTTTGCCGATGTCGGTGAAGTATCGCAGAAGCCTGTCCTCCTGCGCTCCATTTTTGCGGAACAGCACGATGGGGCGGGTGGGGTAGTTCTTTTGCAGAAATTTATAGATCCCCTCGCAATGGGTTTTAAGGGTGGAGTTCAGGATGACGAGTTCCGGATTGTCAGTGATGCCTCCGTCATTGGGGAAATTCGCATTAATGAAAGGAATGTGTTTATGGGATGCTGCATTTGCCAATTGCTGCAACTCTCCGTTCTCGACCAGGCCGATGATCAGCCCGGTATTTTGAAATTCAGGGCTGTGCACGACATCCGCGATGCTTTGGGTGGCCGAGCGGGTATCCTAGAGCCGGACATCCAGCTTCACCTGTTCCTTCTGCAGCGAATCGAGGGCCAGTTGGGCGCCCTCATAAAACTCCAGGCCCGGGTTCAGGAATTTCGGGAAATTGTTATCATACCGGTAAATACCCGCTGCGTCGAAAGCAGAATCCAGGAATAGGGGCGCAAAGATCGCTACCTGATAGATAGTTGGCGTATCTGCCGGGATCTGGGGCATCCTCTGTGCAGGAATCATGGTTTGGCTTTGGGTCTGAGTTTGGGTCTGCACCGGTGTCTGAGGTTTAGACTGAGACTGCTGCGGCGTCGCCGGAGTTTGGGCACTGATTACCGGGCTAAGGGCCGATAACAGGAGGGGCAACAGGAAATATCGGAATTTGTTTTTCATCCGTTGTTTTTCGACTTTATTGTCAGGTACGATTCCTGACTTTTATTCCCATTCGATCGTGGCCGGCGGCTTGCTGCTGATATCATACACGACTCGGTTGATGCCTTTTACGTTGTTGATGATTTCATTGGAGATATCGGCCAAAAAGGAATAAGGTAAATGGGCCCAGTCTGCTGTCATTCCATCCACCGAAGTCACGGCCCGCAGGGCCACCGTAAACTCGTAGGTACGTTCGTCACCCATTACGCCGACACTTTTCACCGGCAAAAGAATGGCCCCCGCCTGCCAGACACTGGAATACAGGTTATGATCCTTTAAGCCTTTTGTATATACATGATCTGCTTCCTGCAATAGTCTCACTTTTTCTTCATTGACCTCGCCCAGGATACGGATAGCCAGTCCCGGTCCGGGGAAGGGATGGCGTTGCAACATGTCCTCCGGGATGCCCAGTTCATGTCCCACCCGCCGCACTTCGTCCTTAAAAAGGAACCGAAGGGGTTCTACCAGCTCCAGATGCATCGTCGCAGGCAGGCCGCCTACGTTGTGATGCGACTTGATGGTCACGGAAGGGCCGTGCACCGAGATGCTTTCAATTACGTCGGGATAGATCGTGCCCTGTCCCAGCAGTCCTACCCCTTCTATTTTACCCGCTTCTTCCTGGAATATATCTATGAATAGCCGGCCGATCGTCTTACGTTTCGTTTCCGGATCCGTCTGGCCTTTCAGCTCGCGATAGAACAGATCCTTCGCATCGACGCCTTTTACATTCAGCCCGATCTTCTGATAGGTATCCAACACCTGTTGGAACTCATTCTTTCGAAGCACTCCATTGTCAACGAAGACCCCATACAATCGGTCCCCGATCGCCTTGTGAATCAGGGTAGCCGCCACGGTCGAGTCGACTCCGCCGCTGAGGGCCATGATCACTTTGCGCTCGCCGATCTGCGCTTTTAACTGTGCCACCGTATCGCCGACGAAATGGGCCGGTGTCCAATCCCGGGCGCATCCGCAGATCGTTACCAGGAAATTGGTCAGCATTTTCTTCCCTTCTATCGAATGATAGACCTCCGGGTGGAATTGGAGGCAATAGAGGGGATATTTATCTCCTGTTTTTGAGAAAGCGGCATAGGGGATATTTTCTGTGGTTGCCAGCACCTCGAAGCCTACCGGTAGCTCTAATATGGTATCGGCATGGCTCATCCATACCTGAGAGCGTTCCATTACTTCCTGCAAAAGAACATCTTCTTTCTCTTTATGCAAGAGGGCGCGGCCGTATTCTCTTTTGCTGCTGCTCTGCACGCGTCCGCCGAACTGTTTGGCTGCCAACTGGGCCCCATAACAGATCCCCAAAACGGGCAGTCTACTGTGTAATTCGCTGATATTCACCAAAGGTGCATTGGCATCATTCACAGAAAAAGGGGAGCCGGAGAGGATGATCCCTTTCAGCTCCGGTCCGAATTCGATCGGCTTGTGGTAGGGAATGATCTCGCAATAGACGTTAGCCTCGCGTACAGCTCTGGCAATCAATTGAGTATATTGCGATCCAAAGTCGAGGATCAAAATCTTTTCGGTCATGGTGCTGCGAAGGTAAATAAGAGTTGGCAGATAACCCATCTATCCGGTAACCTCTTTGCCGAACCTGCGTCAAATGAATAAAAGTTCCTATTTTGTAAAACAATTGTTCCAACATGAAAAAATACCTGTTCCTTTTAACCGCTGTTTCCTTCGTCCTCGGTTCCTGCGAGAACTATTTCGGTAAACGGGTCCGGGGTAATGGGATCATCAGGACGGAAGAGAGAAGTATAAGCTCTTTTAAAAGCATAGAGGTGAGCGGTGATGAGAATGTTTATATTTCCCAGGGGGAGTCGGCTTCGCTGAAGATCGAGGGGGATGAAAACCTCCTTCCTTTTATCGAGGTCTCCCAGGAAGGTGACAAGATATATGTACGGATTAAACGCGGCTATAACATCCAACCTACAGGCGAGCTGCGTGTCTATGCCAAGGCGCCGGTATTCAGGAGTATCGATGTGTCCGGGGCCGGCAATATTATTGGCGAAAGCAAGATCATCAATCCTGAAAACCTGGAGATGCATGTCAGCGGCGCCGGCGACATCAAAATGGAATTGGATGCTCCGGGGGTCAAGGCGGAAATATCGGGCAGCGGATCTATCTATTTAAAAGGACAGACCCGTGATGTCGAGCTCGGGCTTTCAGGCGCGGGGCATGCGCACTGTTTCGACCTTCAGGCGGAAAATACAAAAGTGGATATCTCCGGCGCAGGCGATGCGGAAGTCTATGCCAGCGTAAAACTCGATGCCGAAGTGAGTGGCGCGGGAAGTGTAAGCTATAAAGGCAATGCTGCAAACGTGAACCAGCATGTGAGCGGGGCCGGCAGTATAAAGAAGGCGGATTGAGCCAGCAATCAACTGATAATTTTCTTACATGATATGGAGTAAGAACATTTTTTCTAATAATTTATTATGTTGATGGCTTTTAACGTATCTGCTAAAGTATTTTATAGATCAAAAAGTTTTTTCGGCAAAAAATCCTTTGTTGAATGTTCAAACAGTTTAGCTAAATCAGGAATGTTGTATATACATATCCGGTGTCATGATAGCCAGCTTTCTTAAAATATAGTAAACATTTGGGGCTTTAAAGGAACCTATCAATGGTTTAATGGTTGGAGTGAGTTCTTCAGGACTGGCAGGATGTTTATTGTCTGAAAGCGTTTTAAAAAAATTCTCGACGAGTTCAGATAGGCTTCTGTCTCTGGTATATGCGTAATTTTTGGCTTTTTGAATGACATTCCGATCTATATTAAGGCTCCCTTAACTTTATTTTTCCGATCTTCCCCTCATGCGGAAATTTTCCACCCTTTTTGTCCTGTTACTCGCAGCTTGCTGGGTCATTCCGGCACAAACATTAAATTCCGTTAGGACAGTAATTTCTAAGGAAGCATTTATCAACCAGATTTTCCGGACGGTCGTCGACAGCAGCTTTACGACTTACCTGTTATTAGTAAACGCTTATCCCTGCAGTTTTGTAAAATTCGAGTACGACGAATGGGTGAAGTATACTTTACGGGAAGAAGTCCCTATTTATGTGCTCAATGAACTGGCCGGCAAATCCTTTGCAGACAGAAGCCCCTGTTCCTGGCAGCCCGATCTTCTCACTCATGCCATTTGCATCAACGAGGAAAAAGTCGATTCCGTGCTGGACCCGGATTGGCTGAATCCTTCTTCACTGAATGCTGCCGCGCTGAAACCAGGCAGACCCAATCCTGCCGCCCTGAAAGCCTGGCTCCATCTTCCCCCTGAACAGCGGATTGTATTTTATTTTTCCAGACCCTTGTTCACGGCTGACGGCAACTATGCGATCCTGGACATGGATTACCGGTGCGATAACCGCCTTTG
>PLXD01000552.1 GCA_003151295.1 Chitinophagaceae bacterium
CCGATCTTTCCACCCAGACGTAATCGATCTTTAGCTTTTTTTGCTCGATTGATTTTTCCAGGTCGAAACCCAGTGATTTTACATTTTGAGTTAAGTCTTTGGGGGATTCTTCAAAGCTCATGAAAACGCCCGGTTCGTTGTATTCCGTGATCCCTTTTATAAGAAATTGCATGGCCAGGACTGTTTTACCACATCCCGCGCTTCCACAGATGAGTGTGGGACGACCTTTTGGGAATCCGCCTTCTGTTATTTCATTCAGTCCATCTACCCCCGTCGGTGTCTTGGGGAAGCTACTATTGCCCTGTTTCATGAATGTATTTGAGTATATTTAATCCATATGGGTTTAAAGAGTCGGAACCTGTTTTAAGTGGGAAGATAGCCAGGATGAGGTAGTGGAATATTACACGGTTCTTCGAAAAAGTTATATAATTCTCACATTGGACGGTTTTAAACCTATTCACCGGGTTTAACAGTCAATTGCCGTTTACATTACGGGAAATTCCTACATTTATAAGCGCTCTTTCCGGGTCACCCCCTTTTTCCGTGGATTTGTATTTAATTCACAAAAAACCTTCATATGAAAGAGAAATTTGCCAGAAATGTCGTCCTTGCCGGCAGCAAGAAACCTGCTCCCCCGGGCAAGCTCCTGAAAAAGGCTCCCTCCACCGAGCTGATCGATGTCACGGTGAAACTGAAAGCGGGCAATAAACTGCCCGATCTGCTAAATCCTTCCGTACAAACGGAATACCAGCCTATATCCCGGGAGGCATTCGCGGAAAAGTATAGCGCCTCTTCCGGCGATGTCGCNNAGTCGCAAAAATAGAAGCTTCCAAGCGGACCGTGGTCTTGAGGGGATCCGTTGCGCAGATGGAAGACGCTTTTAAAGTCCGGCTCTCCAATTATAAGGACGAGAAAGGCAAGGTCTTCCGGGGACGTACCGGAGAAATAAAGATCCCCGCCGAGTTGGAAGGGATCGTAGAAGGGGTCTTCGGACTCGATAACCGGGTCATCGCCACCCCCAAATTCAGGATCAGTAAAAGCGCGAAGGACGCGAAAAAAGGAAACGTGAAGGGCGTGAAGAAGGGGCACACGAAGGATGCGAAAGGAAAGAACGGCAAAAAAAATGACGGGAAGAAGAAGTCCGCTGCCGTCGCGTCCACACCGCCCTATTTCCCGACCCAGATCGCAGCGCTCTACAATTTTCCGCCCGGACTGACTGGTAAGAACCAATGCATCGCCCTGATCGAGCTGGGAGGAGGCTATGAGATAGCGGATATCACCAATTATTTTAAACAGATGAACTTGCCGGTGCCCAATGTGGTAGCCCTCTCCGTCGATGGCGCCCATAATTCCCCTACCACACCTGGTAGCGCAGACGGGGAAGTGCTCCTGGATATCGAAGTAGCCGCCGGCATCGCACCCGATGCGACGATCGCCGTCTATTTCGCCGGCAATACCAACCAGGGATTTCTCGACGCCATCAATACGGCCATACACGATACGCAATTCGAGCCAACCATTATTTCGATCAGCTGGGGTTCCGCCGAAGGTGCCGCAGGGGGATGGACCATCACGTCTCTCAATGCCTTCAACGAATCCTTCCAGGCCGCCTCCATCATGGGTATTACCGTGTGTGCGGCAGCGGGAGACGATGGATCCAATGACAATGTGAACGATCAGAAAGTGCATGTCGACTTCCCGGCATCCAGCCCCTATGTGCTGGCCTGCGGAGGGACCAAACTGGTGGCGGCAGATGGCAAGATCAGCGGTGAGACGGTATGGAATGAAGACCCGCCGAGCGGAGGCGCTACCGGCGGCGGCGTCAGCGAGGTCTTTCCGCTGCCCTCCTACCAGTCCGATGCGAAAGTGCCGGTATCCCTCAATACGAAGAAAACCGGTCGCGGGGTTCCGGACATCTCGGCGGACGCCGATCCAAATACCGGTTATACGATACTGGTAGACGGCGAACAAATGCAGATAGGGGGGACGAGTGCGGTGGCGCCGATGATGGCCGGGCTGCTGGCGCGTATCAACCAGCAAAAAGGGAAGCCGGTGGGTTTCATCCACCCGGTATTGTACGCGAATCCCGCGGTATGCAGGGATATTACACAAGGAAATAATATCACTGTGACGAAGGGCAAAAAAGGCTATACGGCCGGTCCCGGCTATGATGCGTGTTCCGGGCTGGGTGTGCCGGATGGGACGGCGCTGATGAATATATTATAGGTGGCCATTTTCCGGGATGGTATGGGGGCTTTCTTTTTGCGGTTACCGGGGTTTGGCTTACTTTCCTGTTTATTAACCAACTGCTTTTGCTTTCATCTTATTTGATCATCTGTTATGAAAAGATATCTATCCCGGGTCTGCCTGGCGGCAGTGTTCGTGCTGTCCATCGTTTTCTCCTCTTATAGGAGTGATCACGTAAAAGGTGGATGGTTTGGCGATCCCGGGACCGGAACGGCGAAGAAGAAATTCGCCGTGATCGGTTATGTGGGCGGGTATAACGGACGTATGATCACCGACCCGATCGATGCGGGCAGGCTCACCCATATCAACTATGCATTTGTCGATATCAGGGATGGCCGCGCCTGGCTGCGTCACGAAGCCACGGACTCTGCCAATCTGCGGATGCTTGTGGGGCTAAAATCGCAGAACCCTTCTTTAAAGATCCTGATTTCGATCGGCGGCTGGAGCTGGAGCA
>PLXD01000070.1 GCA_003151295.1 Chitinophagaceae bacterium
CCCGGTTACCCATCTGGATAAAATGACCCCCAAATTCGTGCCCCAATACAACCGGGTAGTTCACGGGCCAGCTGTGATCCGCCGTCCATTGGTGCAGGTCGCTTCCGCATACGCCGACATTGACTACTTCCAATAAGACGTCTTCTTCACCGATCTCCGGTCTTGCTATTTCACGGATCTCTACGGATCCTTTCTCCGGGGCGTAGTTCACTACGGCCGCCGATTTACCAGTAATATTCATTCCTTATTTCAGATTTTAATATGATCGTATGCGTGTATCCTTTCACAGATGAGGCGCAGGGAGGCTTCGAGTTCTCCCCCAGCCGTTTTGAAAGCATCTGCATCAATGGTCAGGGGAGCGCCTAATACTACAAGGGGGGCGCCGAACTCCGGGCAACGGATCGCCTGTTCGAGGCTAAGGCCTCCCACGGCCTGCACGGGAATATTTACGGCCTTAACCACTTCTTTCAATTGGTCGAGGGGACTTGGCATGCGCTTACCCTGCGCCGCTATACCCCGTCTTTCGTCATACCCGATATGATGGATCACGTAATCGCAACCCAGGTCTTCCAGCCATTTGGCGGCTTCGACCATATCCGGGCACCCGAGATTGTCGCCCATCACTTTTACGCCGAAATCCCGGCCCGCATTGACGACGCATTTGATCGTCTCTTCATGGGCCCGGGCCATTACCACAACATGGGTGGCACCGGCTTTCGCCATCATTTCGGCTTCGAGATAACCGCCGTCCATCGTTTTAAGGTCGGCAACGATGGGGGTTTCCGGGAAGGCCTTGCGAAGTTCTCTCACACCCAGCAAGCCGTAGGCGAGGATCAGCGGTGTTCCTGCTTCCAGCCAGTCCACCCCGGCACGCATGGCCATGGCAGCCGTTTCCAGGGCTTCGTCAATATCTGTTAGATCCAATGAAATTTGAACGATCGGTCTCATAAAACGTTTTAGATAATGTTCAATAGAATTTAGGACAGGAGTCTAGCGATAAGAAATAAAGTTGGCGAACAGATCAGGCTTTATCGAAGCTGATGCATTCTTTCAATTCTTTTTCCGTATAAGCGAGATTGTATTGTTTCAATACGTCATCTGGCACGCCGTTCCACTGATTAGGCCGGTTGCCGACATACCCGATATCCTTAAACCCGATTTCCGTGGTGTAAAAACCGGTGAGGGTGAGGTTGCGCATCAGCGTGAAAAATGCGACGCCCTGTTTGTCTTCTACCTTGGCCTTATTGGGATAGGCAATCGTATCCACGATCTCCAGTTGCTGTTTCTCCGTAAGGTCCTTGAAAGGCTTTTCAAATTTCCCCAGGGATTTCAGGTCCAGCCATCGCATGCCGCCGCGAAGGGGGGTCTGATGTTCCGGTTTGTCTTTTACAATGAACTCGATAAAATCGGCGACTTTAGCGTCCGACGCGCTCCCACTCACCTCATCGCGTGGGATAATGATATCGGCAAGTACGGTGATGGTCGCCAGTTCCGAAGGGGTGAAAAACTTCACCGGCTCAATCCCTTTCAGGTATTCCTTCTCCTCGGCCATTCGGGTCACATCGCCGGAACCATCCGTTTCCGAACCTGCCGCCGGTGCTTCCGTTTTTTTATCGGCCGTATTGCAGGCTTCTATCAGGGTACCCGCTGCTACAGACCCGACTAACAATGCTTTGATCGATTTTCTCCTATCCATAATAATGGCTTTAACGATTGAATATGGCTTTACACTTTAATCATTTAAATATTCTGCTTCTTCATCTCTTCCACAATATATTCACTGGCCCGCATCGACAAGGCCAGGATCGTCCAGGTGATATTCTTGTCGCCCTGCGATACGAAGGCACTCCCGTCGAGACAAAAGAGGTTTTTACATTCATGGCCCTGGTTCCATTTGTTCAGCGCGGAATTTTTGGGATCGTTACCCATTCTTACCGTACCCGCTTCATGAATGACATTTCCGGGGTTATCCAATCCCCATAGGTTCTCCTTGCTATTCTCTTTCGAGGTAATGATGGCACCCATATTATGCAGCATCTCCTTAAACGTCTCATTCATATGCTTGGCCTGGTTGATCTCGTAGTCCGAATGTTTCACGTTGAAACGAAGAACCGGGATACCATATTTGTCGACCACCCCATCCGGATCGATCTGGCAATAGTTGTCTATGCGGGGAACCGCTTCGCCGCGGCCGGCCATACCGACCCCCGCCCCATATAAATAACGGACATCTTCTTTGAGGGCCTTGCCATAACCGCCTGGTTCCTTATGCTCTCCCCTGATCAACACTTTCTCCTGCGTTTTCTCTATGCCCCAGCTAATGCCGTACGAAGGCATGTGCATTCCACCGCCATATTCTATATGATAACCACGGGGGAAATCCAGCTTTTTATTATCCAGCCACCAGGGCGTATATACATGCAATCCTCCTACTCCATCCTCATTATAGCGTTTGCGATCAAACAAGGCAGGAACGATGCCACTCACCCCTGCTCCTGTCGAATCATGCAGGTATTTTCCCACTACATCGCTGGAATTGACCAGCCCATTGGGATGGCGGGTGGATTTGGAGTTGAGCAGCAGCCTCGCCGTTTCGCAGGTACTGGCTGCCAGGATCACCGTTCTCCCATAGACCTGGTATTCCTGCAGGTCCGTCTTATCGATATAGGAGATACCGGTAGCCAGTCCTTCCCTGTCAGTGAGCACCTCGCGGGCCATGGCATTTGTAAAAAGGTCCACGTTACCGGTAGCCAGCGCCGGCTTCACCAGTACCGAAGAAGAAGAAAAATCCGCGTATACTTTACAGCTGCGACCGCACTGATTACAGAAGAAGCAGGCGCCGCGGTCCTTATTGATCTGCTTGGTAAGAATAGATAACCGGGAAGAAATGACGGGTATGCCCATGCCCGCACCAGATTTCTTTATAAACAGCTCGTGTAGCCGCGGTTTGGGAGGGGGCAGGAAGATCCCGTCCGGATCGTTTGGCAGTCCTTCATTGGTCCCGAATACGCCGATCAGTTTGTCTATCTTGTCATAATAAGGTTTCACGTCTTCATAGCCGATCGGCCAGTCTTCTCCCAGCCCGTCATAACTCTTCCTTTTAAAGTCCTTCGGCCCGAAACGCAGGGATATCCTTCCCCAGTGATTGGTACGGCCGCCTATCATTCTCGGACGGAACCAGTCCCACCGGGTACCCTCCGCCTTGGTATAAGGCTCTCCTTCGATCTCCCATCCATGCCATGCGCCGTCAAAATCTCCGAAAGGCCGGAATTTTGTACCGGCGCCCCTGCGCGGGGATTCCCAGGGATTTTTTAGCTGTGAAGAATTAACGGCAGGATCGAACATCGGGCCCGCTTCCACCAAAGCGACCTTTAAACCAGCCTGAGACAGAACATAAGCTGCCATGCCGCCGCCGGCTCCCGAACCCACAATAACGACATCGTATTTTTTAGCGGACTTCTTGATCTGAAGATCTCCCATATGGCGATTTTATAAATAGTTGAACAAGGCTATAAATATACTATTCTGGCACTATTATACTATTCTGACGCTATCTTTTTTACAACTTGATGAAAATCTTCTTCCGGTAAAGCAGCCAGGCCGGGATAAAATTCACGCATACAAAAAATAGTGCATACAACAGGCTGGCAAGTCTCGGATCGAACCCGATATCACTAAGCCCATGCACAGCCCGGTCATTGAGGGAGACACCTCCGAACTTAGCCTCATAAAACAACAATGCCCATACATCTGCCAGGAAATAGATCGTGATCGCGTTGGCCCCGAAAATAATACCGGGAAGCGTACCCCGGGTCTTTCCTTTAATATCTACCAGGAAATAGAATGCACCGAACAACAGGGCCGCGAAGCCCGAAGTGACCAGCACAAATGAACTGGTCCAGAGATTCTCGTTTACAGGGAAGGCGAGTCCTACAAAATAACCCGCTGCTGCTGAAAACACGCCCGCCGTCATCAGGTAATTGACCTTTTCGTTAGGGGTATACTTGCTTAG
>PLXD01000148.1 GCA_003151295.1 Chitinophagaceae bacterium
GCTCTTTTGAAGAGAAGCGATCCTGCCTTATTGCAGCCGGGGCCTGCCCTTTCGTCTTTCCTTTCTCCGGGCCTGCTCCGCGGTCTTCGATGTCCGTAAACCGGTTGAATCCGTTATTCAGCAGGGTCTTTTTAAGGATCTCTTCCCGGCAATAGACCTGCTTCCAATTTCTGTGGTTGAGCAATTCGAGGAGGTTGAGGGCCAATTCAGTGTGGTCGATGCAGAAGATGAATTTTCCCTGGAGCTTCGCGAACTGCTCTGCGAATTCTACCTCGGGCTCCTGGGCGGGCGGCTGAAAAACGGAGTGGTTCCCCTCGNNTTCAGAATATTTTCTTTTGCCGGAGATACCTTCATGATAATATCTTCAAACTACTCAACGTGTACTCTTTGTACCAGCATGTACGCACTAGTACTAGCTGGGATTGTCTTCTCCGGTTGCGGGAGCGTTCACGATGGCCGCTGAAGAAGCCCCGTTCTCACTGAACCCATGTTCTTCATCCGTGTAATCGGTAACATCCAGCGCTCTTTTCTCCTCATAGGGGCGTTTGCCGATCAGTTTCTCCACATCGCTCTGGAACAGCACTTCTTTTTCGAGCAGGGCCTCCGCGAGTTTCTTGACTTCATTTGTTTTTGTTGTCAGCAACTTCTTCGTAGCCAGGTATGCCTTATCGATCAATTTGCGGACTTCCTCATCGATCAGCTTGGAAGTCTCTTCCGAATAAGGCTTGGTAAAGGAATTCTCTGCTGACGGGTCATAAAAACTCACGTTGCCGATCTTTTCACTCATACCATAGACCGTGACCATCGAATAGGCGATCCGGGTGATCTGCTGCAGGTCATTCTGCGCCCCGGTGGATATTTTCCCGAAATTCAACTCTTCGCTGGCCCGGCCGCCGAGTGTCATACAGATCTGGTCGAACAATTGATCGGTATTATACAGGTACTGTTCTTTGGGCGTGTATTGCGCATACCCCAATCCGGCTACTCCTCTTGGAACGATGGTCACCTTCAGCAGCGGATAAGCGTGCTCCAGGTACCAGCCGCAGACAGCATGACCGGCTTCGTGATAGGCGATGATCTTTTTTTCTTCCGGGGAGATGATCTTGTTCTTTTTCTCCAATCCGCCGATCACCCTGTCCACCGCATCCTGGAAATCTTCCATTTCCACGTTGTCCTTCCCTTTCCTGGCGGCGATCAGGGCAGCTTCATTACATACATTGGCAATATCGGCCCCTGCGAATCCGGGAGTCTGCTCGGCTAATTTATGAATGTCCAGTCTGCTGGAAATTTTGATAGGCTTGAGATGCACCTTAAAGATCGCTTCACGTCCTTTAAGATCCGGCTTGTCGATAGAGATCTGCCTGTCGAAGCGTCCCGGACGCAGCAGCGCGGTATCCAGTACATCGGGTCTGTTGGTAGCGGCCAGCACGATGATCCCGCTGTCCCCTCCGAAGCCGTCCATTTCAACGAGCAGTTGGTTCAACGTGCTCTCCCTCTCATCATTGCTCATGATGGCGTTCTTACCCCTTGCACGCCCGATCGCATCTATCTCATCGATAAAAATGACGCAGGGAGCTTTTTCACGGGCTTGTTTAAACAGATCGCGTACACGGCTGGCGCCTACCCCTACAAAGAGCTCTACGAAATCGGAGCCGCTCATGGAGAAAAAAGGCACCTGGGCTTCACCCGCCATGGCCTTTGCCAGCAGGGTTTTACCGGTTCCGGGAGGCCCTACCAGCAGGGCTCCTTTGGGTATTTTGCCGCCGAGGGCGGTATATTTTTTGGGATTCTTTAAGAAATCGACGATTTCCATGACTTCTACTTTCGCCTCGTCAAGACCGGCAACATCGTTAAAGGTGATAGCGACCTTGGTACCCTTATCGAATAAAGTAGCCTTGGACTTACCAATATTGAATATGCCACCCGGGCCGCCGCTGCCTGCCTGGCCACCCATCTTACGCATGAGCATGACCCAGATGAGGACGATGATCAGCAGGGGAAGGAGTATATTCAGCAAGGGTGCAAACCATTCCCCTTCCTGTTTGGAATAGATCTGCGCTTCGGGTATCTGGGCGTGACTCGCATAAAAGTCCCGGAGGATCTTTTCATATTCTTTTACGTCGGTGACCCTGAATTCAAATTGGGGGCCATCTTTGCTGGCGCCGCCCGGCCATCCGTTCTTGGACAGAAGGTCTTTAAAATAAGGCTTTTGCAGGCTCTCCTTTTTAATATAAACCCTCACGAGTGCCTTATTGGAAATAATATCGATCTTATCGACATCACCATTCTCAAGCATATTCTTCCGGAAATCCAGCTCACTGATCTGGTGCGCATCGGGCGTAAAGGTGCCGAATAGATTAAATCCGATCAATACTGCTGCAATGATCCCCCAGATCCAGTATATGCTGAACTTTGGCCCTTTTTTTGAACCATCATCATCTCCCCTGGGTCTGAACCGCGGAAAGCCGCTTTTATCGTTTTGTTTCAAATCTTCCTGTGGCATATTTTATTTCGTCTCCGATTTTCTTAGTATTAATAAAACTTATAAGGTAAAAATGTTTAAAAAAATCCACTAAACCCGAAAAAAATCTGTTAAAACAGTGATTTTTCGGGTTTTATCCGATTATAGGCTTATCCGATATGTTTTTCAGAGGGGGAATCGCTCCACAAGTCCTCCAGCTTATAAAAACGACGACTTTCGGGTAACATGACATGAACGACGACATTTACATAGTCGATCAGTACCCATTGATAAGACTGTCTGCCTTCATGCTTGTATGGATTTTCTCCGCACCGGCTGTTCACTTCGTCCTCAATGGAATCGGCGATGGCCTTGACTTGTGTAGTACTGGTTGCTTCACAGATAATGAAGAAGTCTGCTACGGCTTCGGGTATCTTCCGAAGGTCCAGCGACACTATATTTTCACCTTTCTTTTCCAGGATAGCGTGTACAATGGTTTTAAAAAGCTTCGAATTCCTCGTTAATCTGGCTACACTATTTCTTTTCCGGGTAGCTAGCATAGAAAGCTGTTCCAATAATCAAAACGTTTTTATGATAAATTATATTTTGTGATCAATAAATCACCTGATTGTGAGAAGTCGGTTTAATTTTGCACTGTCCAAAAATAGTAATCTTTTGTCACATCCTGCTACCATCCTTTCATATAAACCCGATCTCCCCATCGGCCATACTTTCATTGAATTAGGGTCGGTAGACAGNNGGCCCGTGTTCATGAAGGATTGGCTTCCCATGGGACCGTTTTCTTCGCTTATGACCAATTTGCCGGAAAGGGCCAGCGGGGAAAGACATGGAACAGCCGGCCGGGAGATAATATTATCATGAGCCTTGTTTTGAAGCCTGCTTTGGAAGCCGGAGCCGGTCTAACGCTGGCGCAACCTTTTCCGCTCAGTACTTGCGTGGCGCTTGCCTGCCATGATTTTTTCAGCCGCTATGCCCTTCCCGATGAAACATTTATTAAATGGCCTAATGACCTGTATTGGCGTGACAGAAAGGCAGGCGGGATCCTGATCGAGAATAGTTGCAGGGGAACAGAATGGCTTTTCGCGATTGTGGGTATCGGCATCAATATCAACCAGGTGAAATTCCCAGGGTCCGTACGCAACCCGGTCTCCCTGAAACAGATCACCGGGCTCGATTTCGATGCCGCGGAACTCGCCAGGGAGCTGACAGGTGCCCTGGACAACCGGTACAATCAATTGCTGGCAGGCAAAGCGGGCCGGCTGGTAGAGGACCCGCTTTTAGACGAGTACAATACCCGGTTGTACAAACGGGATCAGGCTGTCCGGCTCAAAAAGGACAATGCTGTTTTCGAAACCACCGTGCAGGGTGTGTCGGCACAGGGAGAATTGCTGACACGGGATATATTGGAGCGGAGGTTTGTGTTTGGTGAAGTAGAATGGATAATGTAGGCTATTGGGAGGGGTAAGTAGCCTAATGCCTGTTAAGAAGCCAGCATCCTAAGACGCGAACGCCCCCCATGATTTGACAATCTCTTCCGCATGCATCTTGCTTTTCGGTTTCAGGAATATTTTGCGGATCACCCCTTTTTCATCGATCAGGAAGGTGGTGCGGTGTAGGCCCATATATTTGCGGCCATATAGCTGCTTTTCGCCCCAGACGCCGTATTTGTCAATGATGGTATGATCGGGATCGGCGATCAGCGGGAATGGGAGGGTGAATTTCGTCTCAAATTTTTTATGGCTCTTTTCGTCATCGGGGCTGACACCGATGACAACGATGCCTTGTTTCTTTAACCCGTCGAAATTATCACGGAGATTACAGGCCTGTACGGTACAGGTCGGGGTATTGTCCTGTGGATAGAAATAGAGCACGAGTTTTTTCCCTTTATAATCGGCCAGGGATACTTTGTTACCGTCCTGGTCTTTGCCGCTGAATGCGGGAGCTTTGGCTCCTTCTGTCAGGTGAGTCATATACTATAATCGATGAAGTGGGTACTAATTTTATCTGTAGTTCATTATGCTTACAGCTTGTCAATCTCATCTTTAGAAAGCCCGCTGGTTTTACTGATTATATCGATAGGAATACCACTTTCTTTCAGAGCCTTAGCCATTTCAATCTTACCTNNCTTCAATCTTGCCTTCAATCTTACCTTTTATCTCACCTTCGTCTCTGGCCGTGTCTATAACATTTTTTAGATCCCGGTATACTTTCAGGCTGTTTTCATAGCTATCCAATTCCGATTGATCAAGCCTGGCTAAGGCAGCCTTTTCAAAGGCCTTCTCAAATACAACCTCGCCTTTAAAAATCCGGGGTATGCTTTGGAAATCTTCCAAATGCTTAATAAAATATAACCACTTATCTAAACGACTTTTCAACTCTTCTTCGCTCTTGTTGAAATTAGGCATTTCAAGATAGATATAAGTAAGCTTGTCATAAAATGTCTTGCCGTTCTGGTTCTTTAATTTAATGACATGGACGACCTCGCTTCTTTCGGGCTCGCTTTCATAATCGTCAAAGGTGAAATCTAAAACGCCTATGCAAAAGACGGCTTTCAGATCATAATTCCATTCTCCTTTATCCGCTTGTTCCCGAATTCGTTTGCGCCTCCGGGTTCTTGAAAATGTAACCCTTCGTCGCAAAAGGGCTAATGATGGGCCTTCGGCCTGTGGACCTGTGGTCCACTTTGGAAACGTGGAATAATAAATGGTCCTTTCTTTGAAATAATTTTGCTTGGCCTTTTGCAATTCCACGATAAACTTCTCTCCCTTGTCGTTTTCGCAATAGATATCATAGATTGCTTTACGGTCGGGTTCTCGCTGCCCTAATTGCTCGATATTTTTAAACGAAAGGTCCTTTATTTTGGTTTGTTGGGGCAAAAGGGCATTCAGGAAGTCCAGCAAAAGGGGCTTGCTGGCTTCTTCGCCGAAGATCTTTTTAAATCCAAAGTCGGTAAACGGGTTTACATATTTTGCTTTCATGAACTTGCTCGCTTCATTAAATACAAGCGCAAATTTACAAATTATCTCCCTGGTCATGGGGAAAATATTTGAGAAGGAAC